>JAFXRA010000034.1 GCA_017526725.1 Candidatus Rifleibacteriota bacterium | reverse complement strand
TGGTTTTCGACAAGGAGCAGAATAAATGAATCTAGAAATAAAAAAAGGCGATTTTTATCTGTTAAACGGTCCAGCCAAAGTTAAGGTCGATTCAGGTTTATTGGAATGTATCGCAGCACCTGTTGCAAAGGGTGAATGTGTTACTGTTCCAGTAGGCAAAAAGGTTCCATTGCTTGGAGTTAAAAATTCTAAGGTAAGTGTTCAGGCTAAAAATGACCAGATTACAAAGATGGAACACAGCACTATTCCTGCGGAATGGGATTTATTAGCCACTAAGATTGCTAAGGAAAGAAAAAGAGGAAAACTTTATAAAGTATTGGTTCTCGGCGAAGTTGATACAGGTAAGACTTTCTTCAGCACTTACTTAGCAAATCGTTTACTATCTAAAATCGGTAAGACTGCTATATTAGATACTGATACAGGCCAATCTGACATTGGCTGTCCAGGTTGCTTTGGTATGCTTGTTCTTAAAAAGCCAGAAGTTTTCTTAACTGAATTGGAACCAACTCATCAATATATGATTGGTGCCCATTCTTCTAATTTGCATTTCCTTCCTGCTCTTTCAGGCTTAGTTCATCTGCTGAATAAAGCTGAAAAAGAAGCTGATGCACTAATCATTGATACAACCGGATGGGTTCAGTTTGATGGCGGCCGTGCTGTTAAGAAAGCTAAATTAGATATAGTTAACCCTGATAAAGTTGTTTTAATGCAGCGCGGTAATGAACTTGAACATCTTGTTAAACATTTACCCGAAGAAAAAATAGTAAGATTGCCAGTTTCAAAGAAAGCCTCTCCAACTAGTCAGATGGATAGAAAAGCTTTGCGCGAACTGGTTAGCAGACGCTACTTTAAAGGTGCAAAAGAATTTGCTATCCCATTCAAACAGGTATTTACTGATAGATGTTTCTTGAAGACCGGTACAAAGCTAAAACTCAACGGTGCTCTCTGGGCAGAAAAACTTTCTGGCTTTGAAGGTACCCTTGTTGTTACCGATAAGCCTATTACAGATGCAATGAAGAAGAAATGGCCCAAAGACATCGGCTTTGTTAGAAACTTTATCGCTGGTAATGAAAAAGGCGTTCTTACTGCACTTCTTGATGAAAATCAGGATGTTCTAGCTGTTGCTAGACTGGTAGCTTTTGATTTTGAAAAAGAAAAGTTTGTTGTTCAATCTACCTATAAAGGCGATAAGAAGAAGATCAAAGGTATTCAGTTCGGTTCTTTGAAAGTCACAAAAGAAGGAAACGAAGCTGGCTTCATCGAACCTGGTTCATTCTAAAACCAAAAAAATAAACCCACCTGCTTTTGCAGGTGGGTTTTTCTTTTAGATTAATATTTAATATTTTTGCAGCTTTTTTTTGATGAACCTACTTTTGAATTTTGGTAAAATTAAAATCGAATTAATAAAACGACTTTGAGGTGGGCTGTTTATGATTACTGGTGTTATAAAGAACAAGATTGATAAGATATGGCAGGATATTTGGGCTGGCGGTATCACTAACCCTATTTCTGTCATAGAACAGCTTACTTATCTTATGTTCATTCGCTCTCTCGATTCTAGAGAACTTGAATTAGAAAGTCTTGTTGCTGCTGGAATGGATGATATACAGATGGTATTCCCACAGACTCCTACTGGTCAGTCTATGAGATGGAGCAACTTCAAGAACAAAGATGCCAGAGACATATTCAGAATCATAAAAAATCAGGTTTTCCCAGCAATAATGAATATAAAAAATGGTATTCTGCCTGATGTTACCGAACAGGGTGAAGTCTTAGAAGTAAAGGGCAACTTAGACAATGCCGAAACTACAGCCTTTGCAGAATATATGAGCGATGCTTCTTTTCTGATTCCGACTCCTCAGGTTCTTCAAAAGATAATTACCGGATTAGACGACCTTTATGAAAATGATTTGACTGGTCTTGATATTCAGGGCGACCTTTATGAATATATGCTTGGAAAGCTTGAAACAGCAGGTAAGAATGGACAATTCAGAACCCCTTTGCAGATTCGCGAAATGATGGTTAATCTTGTAAAGCCTACTCCAGACGATGTTATACTAGACCCCGCCTGTGGAACCGCTGGTTTCTTGATTTCATCAGCAAAATATATAAAAGACAATTATGAAAAAACAATGAATGAAAAACAGTGGGTGACTTATTCCAGCTCAATGTTCACTGGGTTCGACACAGACAGAACAATGCTTAGAATTTCAGCCATGAATCTTATGCTTCATTCAATAACTAATCCTAAGATTCTTTATAAAGATAGTGTTTCAAAATCTAATGATATAAAAAATGCTTATACACTTATTCTAGCTAATCCACCTTTTACAGGAACAGTAGATGCAGAAAGCATTAATGACGATTTAAAGGCAATAGCCAATACAAAGAAAACAGAACTATTGTTCTTGGCTCTTTTTATCAGAATGTTGAATAAAGGCGGAAGATGTGCCTGTATCGTTCCTGACGGTGTGTTATTTGGTTCTTCTAAAGCTCATAAATCAATACGTCAGGAATTGGTTGAAAACCATCAGCTAAGAGCTGTTATTTCAATGCCTTCAGGTGTATTCAAGCCATATGCAGGGGTTTCTACGGCAGTATTGGTTTTTACAAAAACAGGTGCTGGCGGCACAGATAAAGTCTGGTTCTACGATATGAAAGCAGATGGAAGAACCTTAGATGATAAGCGTACACCCATCGAAGCTAATGATATTCCAGACATCATTAAAAGGTTTTCTAACTTAAAAGATGAAGAATCCAGACAGAGAACAGATCAGAGCTTCTTTGTTCCTAAACAGGAAATCGCCGACAACGACTATGACCTTAGTATAAATAAATACAAAAAGACCGAATATAAGGCTGTGGAATACCCGCCAACAAAAGAAATACTCGCCAAACTAGAAGAGCTAGAACAGCAGTCTGCACAAGGCTTAGCTAAACTCAAAGAAATGCTAGTGGAGTAAGAGCCTTGCAGCTCTAATGTTAGGTGTTTGGTGGTAAAACTGTCATTGCGAGGCTTCGTAGAAGCCGTGGCAATCCAGTTATTAAGGTGAAAACGGAAAATTGAAAGTTGAGAGGTGAAAAACCAATACAGTTCTTTTGTCCGTTGTCTAAAGGCTGTTGTCCGCTGGTTTTGAATATATAAATAAACTATGATAGAATCTAAAAACATCCCCTTTCTCAAAGGGGAACGGTTGCGAAGCAGCCAAGGGGATTTTCGAGAAGACTTTTGCCAAGCAAAGCTTGTCGTATTTATTGAAGTTGGTTTTTGTTGTAGTTATTGTCTCTTGCAGAGGGTGTGCGAAAACTTGATATTTGCTGAAAAATTAGTTTTTATTTGTTTTTAGCCTACACATTGTCATAACCGTATAGCTTTCAGGGCTAAAGCCCATACGCTATACTTATTATGACAAATGTGTAGACTATTAGCACAATCTAATTATAGAGCCAAAAACTTAATACAATAAGATTACTTGCGTCAACAAGTCTGTTTAGATAAAATAATATAAAAGGAGTTAAATTTATGCCAAATGTAAGACCTGTTTCAGATTTAAAAAACTATAATTCTGTTTTAGACGAAGTAGTATTTGGCTCTCCTGTTTATTTAACAAAAGATGGTGTTGATTCTTACGTTATTGTAGACATTAAAGATCAGATTGAGTATGAAAAATATAAAGCAGCATTAAAATTAATGTGTGAATTAAATAAAGGAATAAAATCTGGTAATGAAAATGGTTGGTTGACAGAAGACGAAGTTTTACAACATATAAATAAAAAATTTAATGAAGCATAAAATTCATTATTCAGATTTATTTTTGAAAGATTTGGATGAAATAGGTGATTTTATTTCAACTGAATATAATTCCAAAGAAACAGCTTTAAATTTTGTAAAAGGCATATTAAATTCGGTCAAAATATTATCTGATTTTCCATACATAGGTCAGGTTTTCTTTTTGCCTGATCGAACAGATACTGGTTATAGATATGTATTGTATAAAAAATATATTTCATTTTTTAAAATAATTAATGATGAAGTTTATATTTCAAGAGTTCTTTATCAAAAACGTGATTATATGCAGGTTTTGTTCGACTAGCATTTCTTTTAGAGATAAGAGAAGAGAGATAAGAGGATTGTTTAGTTTGTG
>JAFXRA010000033.1 GCA_017526725.1 Candidatus Rifleibacteriota bacterium | reverse complement strand
TATCTCTAAAATAGCACATAATACATACCAAACAGTATTAGAAACTATTTTTTTGCTCACTTATAAAGTTTATTTAGTATTAGTGAGCTATTTCTACGCTGCGAGTTTCGCGAATAAGAACAACCTTAACCTGACCAGGATATTCCATATCGCTTTCAATTTTCTTAACGATATCGCGGCAGAGTTTCGGTGCTGTAATATCGTCAACGTCTTCTGGACTTACCATTACACGTATTTCTCTACCAGCCTGAATAGCATAAGCAGAAGCAACTCCGTTAAAGCCCTTAGCAATTGTTTCAAGATCAACCAATCTCTTAATATAAGCTTCTAATGATTCACTTCTTGCACCGCGGCGAGATGCTGAAATAGCATCTGCTGCAGAAATAAGAACTGCTTCAGGAGTTTCGAAAGGAACGTCTTCATGGTGAGCTGCAATACAGTTGACAACCTTCTGAGATTCTTGATACTTGCGGGCAAAATCAGCCCCAAGCTTAGCATGGTTGCCTTCGTCGCTTTCAATTACTTTACCTATATCGTGAAGTAAACCAGCTCTGCGTGCCAGCTGTATATCTCCGCCTATTTCAGCAGCAAGATTACCAGCAAGATTTGCAACTTCTATAGAATGCTGTAAAACATTCTGACCATAAGAAGTTCTGTAATTCAAACGGCCGACGATTTCAATGAGTTCCTGATGAATGCTCTGAATACCTAAGGCCAGCATGGTTTGTTCTCCAGCTTCCTTTATTCTCAACTGAACTTCCTTCTGAGCTTTTTCATACATTTCTTCAATCTTAGCGGGGTGAATTCTTCCATCTAAGGTCAGGTTTTCTAAAGTTACTCTTGCAACTTCACGTTTAATCGGATCAAAAGATGAAAGAACAACAGCTTCTGGAGTATCGTCTATAATAACATCTACTCCGGTCAGGTTTTCAAAGGCTCTTATATTTCGACCTTCACGACCAATTATTCTGCCCTTCATTTCTTCACTTGGAAGTTCAACGACAGTAACAATCGGGTCTATAGTATGGTCTGTGGCACATCTTTGAATAGAAGTTGCCAATATTTCACGAGTCTTTTTATCTACTTCAGATTTTATTTTCTGGTCAGCTTCATTAATCTTAAGAGCAATATCGTATTGGAGCTCGTCTTCTATCTTCTTCATAAGCAGTTCTTTTGCCTGTTCTGGAGTAAGACCAGCAACTCGTTCCAATTCCTTTTTCTGCTGTTCTAAAAGATTTTCGCTGTCCTGTTTTAGTTTGGCAAGTTCTGATTCTTTGTCTCTGAGCATATCTGCACGTTTTTCAAGACTTTCAGATCTTGCATCTGCCTTTTCTATTCTAGCGTTAAGAGCAGTTTCCTGTCTTTCTATTTCCTGGCGTTTCTTTTGAAGCTCACGTTCAGAATTTTTTCTGTCTGCTAATTCTTTATCACGAATTTCTTTAGCCTTTTTCTGAGCTTTTTGAACTTCGCGCAGAGCATTATTCTTAGCTTCCTCAAGAATATCTTTTTCCTGCTGCTTTGCTGCTGCAATAATTCCTTCAGCATTTTTCTTTTCTCTGTTCTTAGCGAAGAAAAATCCTGCCAAACCAGCTACAACAGCAACTACAGCCGCCACTATATAAACAACATAAGTTGGTAGCATGAGTCCTCCGAGATATTTATTTGAAATATTTTCCACAAGCCCTTTTATTTTCTCGGGTTTAGAAATCTTAGACATAAATTATAGGTTATCCTGATATACCTTTACATTAAATTCTTTGCGAAGTGTTTCAACATATGCATCAAAAGCTTCTTTCTGTTTCTGAGGCAGAATCTGCTTTCTAATGTTTTCCTGGACATCTTCAAGTTTCATTGTTCCTGCAGGAGTGCGGCCATCTACTCTAATGATATGATAACCAAACTGTGTCTTAACAGGACCTGTAACCTTGCCAATTTCAGCAGTTTTACAAGCATTTTCAAATTCAGGAACCATCTGTCCTTCACTGAAATTGCCAAGATCTCCGCCCTGACTTCCAGAAGGACATATTGAAGAAGATTTAGCTATTTCTTCGAATTTAGCTGGTTCTTTAGCCAATTTTTCCATTAAAGACTTTGCATCAGCTTCTTCTTTCACAAGAATATGATGAGCATGAATTTGAGCTGGTGAAGCAAAATTAGAAAGATTCTTATTGTAAAATTCTTTTATTTCAGCATCACTAACAGTTATAGGATTCAAAACCTTATCAAAGAGAGATTTAATAAGAGTCCTGCGGGTAACATCAGATATAACATCTGGATTTTCTTTAGAATAAGCATCGAAATTCTTTTCAGCATCTACCAAAGAGAGAACTCTAGCAAAATGCTGATCAAGGAAATCGTTCAAGCCTTCGCCGCCTAATATTTGAGGTCTTATAAAAGCAGGAATCTGTTCAAGATCTTTATATATTTCAGAAACTTTAATTTCCTTACCGTCATATTTTGCAACTATTGCATTAAGTTCTGCATCAGTAAGTTTTTCTTTTCTTATAGTTTCTGCAACATTTTTATCCAAAGAGAAATTGTAAACTTTCTTTAGTCTTTCGATTTCGGCTTTAAAAGTTTCAACCTGTTTTTCACCGGCAATATCACGTCTAATCTGAGAAGAAACGGTATCGTAAGGCTTTACTTCACCAGTTTTCTTTTCAGTATATTTTACGATAATATAAAGGTCTTCTTCTAATTTTATTGGAGCAGAAATCTTATCTTTTTCAAGAGAAGAAACAGCATTTCCAATTTCTATTGCGAGTTCATCAATACCGACAAAGCCTTTGTCGCCGCCGTTTGCTTTTGATTCATCCAAAGAAGAAGCTTTTGCTATTTCTATAAAAGATTTGCCGCTATTGATATCTTTAACAATTGAATCAGCTTTTTCTTTTGTATCTGTAGTAATCTGGAAAAGATGATACTGATCTGGTTCTGTAAAAGATTTTTTATTATCTTCATAGAACTTTTTTGTAGCTGCTTCATCAACGGTGATCTTATCAAGCAGTTTCTTCATGTGTTCCATTGATAAAACTACAACTGCAGCATTGTGAACTTCAGTCTTGAAAGTATCTGTTTTATCAAGTGGTAGTAAAGGTAATACCACCTATATTGAAACAAAAGAAGCCAAAATACTTATAGATTGTGGCAATACTAGTAAATATATAACTGAAAGCTTAGCTAACATAAATGTTGAACCAAAAGACCTAGATGCCATTCTTATAACTCATATTCATTCAGATCATATAAAAGGGTTAGAAG
>JAFXRA010000032.1 GCA_017526725.1 Candidatus Rifleibacteriota bacterium | reverse complement strand
CTAACAGGTTTTGTTGTATTATCTTGGCATGATTTGGCAGCCAACGAAGAAGAATTCGAAGCATTCTGATATCTATTCTAATTGCCTTTAAATATAATAATATGTTAGTATAAAGGTAATCTTGGAGAATATAAAAATATGGAAGACCGCTGTCCTTTGTGTTTAAAAATGAAAGAATTTAATGTTCCTGAAGAGGAATATTTAAAGTATCAAAACACAGAGCGTTATGTTTGTAAAAAATGTGCCGAAGAAATCAAAGGGCAGATGCGGCCAACATGGCAGGTCATTGCGGGCAGAGTGTTTCCGCGCAGTTTACGAAACCTCTAATTTAAGTCATACTATTATATAATATTTATTTAAACTTTATATTTGCGTATGGATAAAAACTTAGATTTGTTTTGTTCAATCCTTTCAAGAGAAACTGGACTTAGTTTTCCAACATCCAGGTATTCTTTCGTGGAAAATCGGCTAGCCCCTCTCTTAGAAAAATATCAGGCAACTGACCCCAATGACCTTATTTTAAAAGCAAAACATGATTTAAACATCAGAATAGATATAATCAATACTTTAACGACAAACGAAACCTGGTTTTTCAGACATCCGGAACATTTCGAAATATTAAAAGAGAATGTTTTTCCACAGATAATAAAAACTAAGTCAAACAAAATAATAAATATCTGGTCTGCAGGCTGTTCAACAGGTGCAGAACTTTATTCTATCCTAATAACAGCAAAAGAATCAATTCCAGAATCAGAAAACATTAGAATCAATATTCTTGGTAGCGACATTTCTTATGAAGCTATTCAAGCAGCCAAAAAAAGCATTTACTCTTCCCGTGAACTTAGAGAAACTCCATCTTATTTAATAGAAAAGTATTTCACCAAAATTGGTGATGAAACATATAAAATTAATGATGTGATGAAAAAAGATGTATCCTTTGAGTTTTTAAATCTCTTAGAAACCTGGCCGCCGCGCACATTCGATATAATTTTCTGTCGAAATACTATGATTTATTTCAATAAAGAAAACAAAGAAAAGCTTATAAAAAAGTTTTTCAGAAGTCTTGAATTAGATGGTTATTTCTTCACCAGTGCCAACGAACAGATAGATTTAAATAATGAAGAGTATGGTTTTAACAAATTATACTTAAAAAATGAGTATATTTATCAAAAGACCAGCCAAAGAATAAAAACCTGTGACATATTTTTTAAAAGCCCTACAGATTTATTGCGTGCAACAAATCTGTTAAAGAAGAATTCCTTTTATTTTCAATATGGTTCAGTTGATAAAAAAGCTAAAAATAGAATAAGATACATAAAAGTCTTTTCTTACGACTACGACAAAATAATTAGATTTTTAGTTTTCCATTCTATAGAACCCTTTATAAATCCATTATCTTACAGATAAAAAAAATTATTCATTATTGGCCTCCTTTTGCCGATTATTTTACAAAGGCATAATTATATACAAAAGATTGCCATTATTGGATTTACGAGTAGCTTTGGAGGCCGGCAATGATAGAAAACAAATTCAATCAGATTATAACTGACTGCAAAAAAAGAATAGAAGCAAATCCTCGGGATTTCTTCGCATATTATCAGCTGGCGCGTGCACTAGAACTGTCTGGTGACACAGACATGGCCATAAAAGTTTTCAGAGACGCCATAACTATAAATCCAAAAGATGCCTATGCTCATAATTTTGTCGGATTAGCCTACCGCAATAAAGGCATGCTCGATGAAGCAATAGTAGAATTCAAAAAAGCCATAATGTATAATCCAGGATATGCTTACCCATATGCAAATCTTGGTGTAATTTATAAATTAAAAGGAATGTCTGACGAAGCGATTATTCGTTTCAAGAAAGCTATTTCCTTAAAACCAGACTTTGCTTTTGCACATCTTCAGCTTGGTTTAATCTTCAAGTTAAAAAAGCTTTATGACGAATCAATTTCCAGATTGAAAGCAGCCATAAAACTTAACCGTGAATATGCATATGCTCATTTTTCACTAGGAGCAGTATATCTTGAAATTGGAAAACCTAAAAAAGCTATAGTTGAATTCAAAAAAGCTATTCTTTTAAATCCTGAAGATGCCCATTCAATATGCCAGCTCGGCAGATGCTATGTGGCACTTGAAAAATATGAAGAAGGAATCAAGAATCTTCGTGACTCTATAAAGATTAATCCTGATAATGCATATGCTTTCTTGAACTTAGGAATAGCCTATTTCTTCTCTCAAAACTTCGACGATGCTGTTGAAGCATTTAAACGAGTAGGTTCCATTTCTCCGTCTTTGATTGAAGCAAATTTCTATCTAGGACAAACCTTCTTAAAGCAGGGAATGGACGACGCTGCCCTTAGCGAATTTAAGAAAGTATCAAAAGTAGACTCAAAATATCCTAGAATCCACCTTTTTACCGGAATGGTTCTGCGCAAAAAAGGCGATATAGCAAAAGCAATAGAACAGTTCAAGCTAGAAAATTCCATAAATTCCAACGATGCTGAACTGCATTTTAACCTCGCTTTAGCTTATAAAGACCGCGGCATGCTTGATGACGCAGCAGGTGAATTAAAGAGAAGTCTTTTCCTAAATGCCAATATGAGCCGCGCTCACGATGTTTTAGGAGAAATATACGATGTAAAAGGTCTTTGCGATCAAGCAGTCTATCACTGGAACAAAGCTGGCGAAATACGCAAGAAAATGGGTGACGAACCTCTAGTCAAGCCTATTAATGTTATCAAGAGCAAAACAGAAATAGACATGATGATTGAAAAATATAAGACTGAAGTAGCTAATAATCCCAACAACACAGAAGCCCACTACAAACTTGCTTCTGCTTACAAGAATAAAGAGCTTTACGATGAAGCTATATTAGAATTCAGAAAAGTTATAGCTCTTAACCCATACGATTCTTTTGCAAATTACAATCTTGAAGTTATCTACAGATTAAAAGGCATAGACGACCAGAATATTACACGCTGGAAAAAGACTGTTACAGTTAATCCCGATAACGCAGGCGCACATTACAGGCGAGGTCTCGCCTACAGAGAAAAAGGCCAGATTGATGAAGCCATCAGAGAATGGGAAAAAGCTGTTGCTTTAGATCCTGAATTCTCCCATGCCCACCTGCAGCTTGGTATTGCCTATAAAAATGTAGGTAAATCAGAACAGGCAATCAGCTCTTGGAACAAAACAATCGAACTGGATCCAGAATTCCAAGAAGCATTCTTCCATCTAGGAAAAGCCTATCTTAATCAGGGCAGATTGGAAGAAGCCATTGCCTCTATTAAACGAACAATAAAACTTGATCCTACTGACAGCGAAAGCAGATTCCTGTTAGGTTTAATTTATAAAAACAATGGAATGATGCAGGAATCAAGAGAAGCTTTTGAAGATTTGCTCAGACTTGACGACTGCAATGCGAATGTTTTAACCGCCCTAGCCTCTGTATACAAGAATCTTGGCGAATTCGACAACGCCGTAAATTGTATAACAATGAGCATCAGGTTAGACAATTCTAAGTTCTATTCTCATTATCTGTTAGGAAGCATTTACCGCAGTATTGGCAAAACAGAAATGGCCGAAGAAGAATTCAAAAAAGCCATTTCTATAAATCCAGACGATGCTTTCTCTCAATACAGCCTTGGAGTTTTATATAAAAATTCAGGTCGTATACCAGAAGCCATTAAAGCATTTTCTGCATCAATTGAACTTGATAACGACGATGCCTATTCACACTCTCATCTAGGAGTTGCACTATATGATGCTGGTCAGTTAGATGGCGCTATCATAGCATTACAGAAAGCTATCCAAATAAATCCTGATGATCCTTACATTCTCTATAACATTGGTGTGGCCTATTTGGATAAACATATGGTCGATTCAGCAATTGACGCATTGGTAAGAGTTGTGAACATTAACCCTTCCGACTCTTATGCATGTTTTTATCTAGGTCAGGCTTACGAAGAAAAGAATCTGCTCAGAGAAGCCAAAGCCTGCTATAAACGTGCCGGTGAAAACTCTCCGCCAAATACACAAATTGCAAGATTTGCCAAAGAAGCTTGTCTGAGGCTTCAGTAAATGAAGTTCTGTAAACACCTTTATAAAATAATTCCAAATGGAAATTCAAGACGATGTTAAGCAATAAAATGATAAATACAAGTATCTGCAAAAGATTAAGTATATTAGGAATTCTCTCAGTATTTCTAATTGCTGCAGCATTGCTTATAGGCTGTAAAGATGAAGTTAAGCCTCGTGAAGGCGCCATTGAAGGCAGAATACTCAGTCTTACCGGGAAAGGTCTGAAAGACGCTTTGGTCGAATGGGAATACGACAGAGAGAAATGGGGATTAACTGACGAAAACGGCCGTTATGTTGTAGAAGGTGTTGGATTCGGAACTCAAAATTTTGTTATTACAGCAAACGGTTATAGATCTACTATTTTTAAAGCTCCAGTTTACTCTGGTTTAACAACTCATGTAGATGATATTTCAATTCAAGGTTTGAGCTTTGTTTATTCTGACATAAAAGTTGAAAAAACCACTGCCACAACTGCGGTAATCAGCTGGAAAACATCTGATTACACCAATGCAGTAGTCGAATATGGTCTAACTGAAGCTTTAGGTAAATATGCCAGAGAAAAAGCAGGCATTTACTCAACTACTCATACTCTTGAAATAACAAACTTAGAACCAGAAAAAGACTATTATTTTAAAATTAGTGCAAGCCGAGAAGGGCAAAGCATAGAAAGTTCAACAATATCAACTTTTTCAACTCTTAATTCATTTGAAGACGGCAATGCGCCTGTTCCTCCGACTAATGTCGAAGCAGCCCTAAATGGAACTCCGGGGCAAGTTGTTGTTTTCTGGCAGCCAAATTACGAAGCTGACCTTAAAGGTTATAAAATTTATAGAAGCGATGTTTCCAACGGCAACTTTACAGAAGTCACAAATGGTTTTATGGCAAGAGGTCAGGAAAGATTCACCGATACAACTGTAATTCCTGGTAAAAAGTATTATTACCATGTAACAGCAGTAGACCAGGCTAATAACGAAAGTGGGTACAACAATGTTACGGAAATACTTGTTCCAGGGAACATAACATCAGAAGTTCACTGGACACTTGCAAACAGCCCATATATAGTTAAAGGTGATATTAATGTATCAGAATTCGGTATTTTACATATTGACGGCGGAGTCAAGATTTTGATTGATGATACAGACGGTCTTAACAACGGCGTTAACAATTTAATTGAATTTAATGTTAACGGTACATTAATCGCTTCTGCCGGAAATAGTCTGCCAATTACTATTGCAGCCAACAAACCCAATCCTTCAAAAGCAACCTGGAACGGAATTAAATTTACTAATTCCTCAAATGTTTCAAACACTATGGTTAACTTTGTAATTTCTGATGCAGACAAAGGAATATCATTAGACAATTCAGATCTAATCTTATCAAAAATAGAAATGATTAATTGTAATACAGCTGTTGAAATCATGAACAGTTCGGATATTACAGTAGACAACATATTAACCAGACGATGTACAACCGGCATGATTGTAACTAATAATCAATCCGCGGCCATTACCAACTGTACATTCATTCATCCCACGAACTGTATTATTTCTACAAATAACAATGGTTTAAAAGTTACTGGCAGCAATATGCTGGAATATACTGGAACAGGCATAATCAGTGAAGAAGCAGAAGGCAATGTGGAATTTATTAATAATCTATTTGTCTCTCCATCGTCATTAGCATTACAAATAAATGGGAAATGCAATAGAATAGAAAATTCAGTATTTGATTCTCCTTATGCAATTCAAATCAAGTCTGAAATTCCAATTATTCAGAAAAACCTCTTTATGGCAGAACGAAGTTTATATTCCGAAGGGAAAAAATGTATAGAATATCTTGGAATCACTTCTGAACCAGAGTTTGGCCCCAATAATATTGAAGGGTTTTCTACTGAAAATGCCTATATTAATTGTACTGCCCACACAGACAGTACAACAAGTTCTGATATTATGCTAGTAAAAGATGTTTCTGGAGAAGTTTACGATTATCGTTTAAGACAGCCCTACCCCAACAACAATAATCCTTGGGGAATCTTAAGAGAAGAAAATCCCTATATTGATAATTAAGAGCCTGTGGCTCTGTGGAATGAGTGGGACAGTTGTTTAAGCAACTTTGTGGGACGGCAAGTAACGCTGCCCGTGGAAAATTGATTTTACAATGTTCTAATTGTTCTAATTGTTCGAGTCGTTCAAATTGTTGAAACTAAGGTTAGTTTTTATGAAAGAGCTAAACAATTTGAACAATTTGAACCTAGAACTATTCGAACAATTACCACAGTGAAACGTCCCACAATAAAGTGTCCTACAGCAAAGCGTAACACTTGAAGTTAGCAGGCTGTTTCCATTAATATACAACAGAAGACTGTTAACTAGATAGAGAATTATGGTTGATGAAGAGCGAAGAAACAATTAGGGGAAATTTTCCTTTTAGTCGAGGATAAATTTCCTCTAAAAATTCCCCACCAAAGAGTAAATTTTCCCCTGTTTATAAAATAATCAATAATAATTACTTATTTTTGATACTCAAAAAATCATTATTGATATTGTACACAAAATTTGCGTTCTCTTTCCCTTTAATAGTCAGTGTCTTAATATTTCTTTAAAAAAATAAAAATAAAAGTTGATTTTTGGCATTACATTTGCAATAATAAATTATGGCAACTGCCAATAATATTCAGGAGGAATTTTATATGAATCGTTTCTTTAGAGAAGAAGAAGGACAAGGCCTTGTAGAATATGCTCTCATCATTGGTTTGATTGCAATCGTAGCTATCGCTGCTCTCTCTACTGCTGGTGGAAGCGTAAAGGGTCTCTTCACTAACATCAATGACAAACTTGGACAAGCCAATTCTGGTGAAGGCCTTGGTGCTGGTGCTGGTTCTGGTAACTAATTAACTCGTAACAAAAAAGGCAGGCTATGCCTGCCTTTTTTGTTATAAACCTCCAAAAGAAAGAAACATCAATGCTAAGAAAAAACAAAAAATCTGGTCAAGGTTTGGTTGAATATGCATTAATAATTGGTTTGATTGCAATAGTTGCAGTCGCTGCATTAAGCAGTGTATCTGGAACTTTGAAGGATTTTTACTTTGACACAATTCCTAATGCATTAAATCAAATTCCAAATAATTAAACTGCTACAATAAAATTCTTTTAACCTATTGACACAAATTAATATTCGTACTAATATCAAGTCAAATTCTTTTTGAACTCTTTTGAGGAGAAGTTGACTTGAAAAAGACGAAGATAATATCTATTATTGTAGCAATGTTGGCTGTTGTGGCATTGGGAATATTCATGGGCAAATATATGTTTAAGCTCATGGAGTTAAAAAGTACCCAGAATCCAACAACCACCAGTAATAATTCTAATACTACCACTAGTATTAGCCAACAGGGTTCTGTACAAGTTCTGTATGGAGACAAATCAGAAAACACACCAAATACTTTAGAAACTGACAAACAACCAACAATTCTTTCATCTGATACACCCAAAATATCAAACCCAATAGATAACGCTTCTTTATCTTCAACTACTGCTTCTAACAATCCCTCAACCGACAAACAAAACTCCAAACCCGCAAATGATAACTCGGTCTTTTCACCAACAGGCCCGAGATGGTATGCTTATGCTTCAACAAATGGTCTAAACGTAAGAGAAACACCTGATAAAAAAGGGAAATTCTT
>JAFXRA010000385.1 GCA_017526725.1 Candidatus Rifleibacteriota bacterium | reverse complement strand
GATAGAGCGAAAGGCACTTCTTATAGAGTTTTTCAAACTTTTATAAATTTTTTAGAAGAGAAATACAAAAATAAGAATGATTTACTGCTAGCTTCTGATTATTCTAATTTTCTTACACCTCTGAAATATAATTCTGTTAGCATTGAAACATTGAATAAGAACTTCCCTGTATTTAAAACATATATTAAAGAAAACAAATATTGGAATAAATTAATTGTTATTCAGGTATTTGAGAATGGAATATATGCCAAAGACTGTGTGGTAAAAGATAATAAAGATTTTGAAGTAATATACGAAAAAGCTATTAGTCCTGATAGTTTTATAAGATTTTCTGTTTATAAATAATCTGATATGTAAAAATCTGCTAGAGAGCAAAAGACCTGACACAAAAACAGTCTTTATTATATAGGCAGTATTTCCAGGAAAAGAAGTTTATTCTATAGACAAATCATTATAGGTTTATTATCTTTGAACAACTTATAGATTGTTTTTTAAGCATAAACAAAAAGACCACCTAAGAACTCTAGGTGGTCTTTTTATGACTACTCTTTATTTATTAATGTTTTCTAGCAGACTTTCTAACTGCTTTTTTTGGAGTTTCAGAAGCTTTATTTTCTTTTTTGTCTGCTTTTTTGAATCTTTCCATTGCTTCTACAGCTCTTGGATCGTCTTCACCATATTCATTCTTCAAATTGATGTAATCCATATAAAGTTTGTATACATCAGTCCCAGAAGAAGTGACTTGCCAATCCTTGTCGCTCCATTCAGCCTTTTTGAGTTCAGTGTTGAATTCAACTGGCTTAGAAAGATCGCCTTCTGAATCAGCATAAGCAGCTAAACCTTCGGTAAGAAGAGCATCACCAGCATTGTTGCCTCTTACTGCAACAGCTCCTTCAACTACAGAAACAGAAGTTTTCTTACGGGAAGTAACAGCTACTTCAAATTCAGTACCTCTGATACCAGCTACGAGAGATGGAGTTTCAATTCTGAATTCAGTGCCTCTCTTTGTAAACTTATACCAGGTTTTACCTTTGAAAACTCTGATGCTCATTGGCTGAACTTCGATTAAAGTTCTTTCTTTAATACGCATATTTGTGCCGTCAGCATAAGCTAAAGTAGCTTTTGAATCTATTAGAGTTTCGAGAAGATCACCTGCGTATAAATCACAGGATTCACTTATAACATCAGTTTTATTACTACCAACACGTGTAAGCTTAACCTGACCGCTAATTATTTCTAATTTAGCATCAAGTGGAACAAGTTCTTCTGCAAAAGAAGCAGTAGAGAACAACAAACAAAATACAGCTAGAAGGAAGCACAGTGCGGTGCGATTCATAGTTATAAAGCCTCCTGATAAACTTCTGTCCTTATAGAGACGTGACATTAAACTATTATGATTATAAGAATCATTAGCAAAAGTGTCAAGTGTACATAAGAACAAAAAATGTTTATTTTTTTAATCGTTATTAATATAGGTTAGAAATATCTTTTCCAAATCAGATTTAGCTTTTTCTAAATCATCATTGATTAGACAATATTTGTACTGCTTTGAGTAGTCTATTTCTTTTCTGGCATTTATCATGCGCTTTTTTAATGATTCTTCACTATCCATATTCCTTCCGCGAATACGATGTTCTAATTCTTCGAAACTAGGTGGAAGAATAAAAATCATTATCGCTTCAGGATATTCTTTGTGAATTTTCATGCCGCCTTGAACATCAATATTAAGAACGACATGTCTGCCGTCATTAACGTTATCCATTAGAAACTTGCGGGGGGTTCCGTAATAGTTGCCGTGAACGCAAGCCCATTCTGCAAAAGCATTTTCCTTGATGGCTTCTTCAAATTGAGCTGCAGTACAGAAATTGTATTCCTGTCCATCTTTTTCTCCGCCTCGCGGAGCCCTAGAAGTCGTTGATATAGAATAAACAACATCTGGTTTATACTTTTCAACAATATAGTTGCACAAAACTGTCTTCCCGACTCCAGATGGGCCGGAAACAACAAAGATATAACCTTTTTTATTTTGTGTAATATTCATTTTTTTTTATGATTACTTCTTTGATATAAGAGAGCAGCCAGTCATTTCAGCAGGTTTTTCTATGCCCATCAAATCTAAAATTGTTGGAGCAATATCACAAAGTTTGCCAGAAGCTTTTAGTTCTAGATTTTTCTTTGAAACAACACAGAAAGGAACAACATTGGTTGTATGTTCAGTAAAAGGTTCGCCAGTCTTAAAATTAATCATCTGTTCAGCGTTGCCGTGATCAGCGGTTATAAAACAGTCATAACCAAGTTCATAAGCAACAGGAATTGCTTTTGAGAGAACATTGTTAACTGTGCTGACAGCTTTCATTGCTGCTTCCATGATGCCGGTATGTCCGACCATATCACAATTTGCGAAGTTAACCATAATAAAAGAATATTTTTCACTTCTGAGTTTTTCAATAAGAGTATCGCCAACTTCAAAGGCTGACATTTCCGGTTTCAAATCGTAAGTTTTTACCTTTGGAGAAGGAATAACCTGACGATCTTCTAACGGGAATGGAGTTTCTACGCCACCATTGGTGAAATATGTTACGTGAGCATATTTTTCGGTTTCAGCGAGTCTGAATTGTGCTAAGCCTTTCTTGGAAATAACTTCGCCGAGCACATTAGTTGGGTGCTGTGGAGGAAATACCATCGGCAGTTTGAACTCATCTGCATAGTTAGTAAACATTACGTAGTCTACTTTCATTTCTTTGCGTTTGAATTCGTTGAAATCGGGTTTTGTAAAAACTTTTGCAATTTCTCTCATTCTGTCTGCTCTGAAATTGAAAGCAAGGATAGCATCGCCATCATCAATGGTAGCTACTGGGCTTCCATTTTCTTCTATTACGACAGGAACAATAAATTCATCGGTGACATTATCTTTATACGAAGCTTCTATAGCTTCTACAGGGTCGGTGAAACGGTTACCGACACCATGAACAAGAGCCTGGTAAGCTTTTTCGATTCTTTCCCATCTGTTGTCTCTATCCATAGCGTAGAAACGGCCACATACTGTTGCTATTCGTCCAACACCTAGTTCTTTAGTTTTGTCTTGGACTGCTTTTACATAATGAACACCGCTTGTTGGAGAAGTGTCACGGCCATCTGTAAAGCAATGAATGAAGAGTTTTTTCAGGCCTTTTCGCTTAGCAAGTTCTAATATGGCATAAATATGTTCAATATGGCTATGAACACCGCCGTCAGAAACAAGACCATAGATATGCAATGAATGATTGGTGGCAATCATTTTATCCATAACATCGTTCATGGCTTTATTTGTAAAAAAGTCGCCATCTTCAATAGCTTTGTTTATTCTTGTGATGTCCTGATAAACAATGCGGCCAGCTCCAATATTTAAGTGGCCTACTTCGGAATTGCCCATTTGACCTGCAGGTAATCCAACTTCTAGACCAGAAGCAGCGAGAGTTGTATAAGGACGTTCTGTAAAAAGTTTGTTTATGAATTCAGGTTTAGCAGAGTATATAGCATTGCCTTCCTGTGAATCTGAAACTCCATAACCATCAAGAATAATTAATAAAGCCTTTGATTTTGTTTCCATATAAACCTTCTATAATCTAGCATCATTTGAAATCGGGATTATACCTATGAAACGCTTTAATGTCAAATGGCTTATAAAAAGGCTGTTGTTGCTCGTTTTGAATAATATACTTATTCTAAAGTCTTGAATATAAAAGACTAATAGAGTATAATATTTTTATGTTAATTGTAGGTTTAGGCAATCCGGGAAAAGAATACGAAAATACAAGGCATAATGTAGGTTTTTGGAGTATAGACAAGCTTGCATCTTTTTTTACTGCCGTATTTTCTCCTGTTCGAAAATATAAGGCAGAGATAGCCTCATTCAGGTTTAATTCTGAAACACATTATTTGCTTAAACCCATGACTTACATGAATAATTCAGGCGATGCCGTTTGGGCTTTTCTTGAAGACAAACCAACAGAAGCTTCTAGTATCCTTGTAATTGAGGATGACATTAATCTTCCTATTGGCAGAGTCAGACTCAGGGCTAATGGAAGTGCCGGCGGTCATAACGGGTTGAAGTCAATTATCTCTAGAATAGGCGATGAATTCTGGCGTTTGAGAATAGGTGTCGGGTTGCCAAAGTCTGAAGAGAATGATGGAGCCAGCGAACACGAAAAACTGATTTCCCATGTACTAGGTGAAATTTCTTCGAATGAGGCGAGAATATTAAAGCAAGTAATTGGTCAGGTTCCGGAGATTGCTCAATATTGGTTGTCTAATGAGGGAAATAAGGCAATGAACAAATATAATTCTATGGTTTTTGAAAATTAATTTAATTTTTATTGTATTTTTTTCTCTTGAGATATTGAAAAGTTTAAAAGGGTACTTTATAATAACTCTGATTAGTAGTTCACAGAGGTCTATTTAATGGATAATGTATTAAATATAACTAGAGAACAGCTAGACGCGCTTAGAGAAATAGGCAACATAGGCTCAGGCAATGCTGCAAGTGCGTTGGCTCAATTTCTCAATAGAAAAATTGATATGTCTGTTCCCAACGCCTCTATTATGGATTTAAACGATATACCCAAGATTGTTGGGGGACCAAATACTCCTTTATTGGGAATATTCCTAAAGATAATGGGTGAAATATCGGGTCGTTTTCTGTTGCTCATACCTGAAGCCACTTCAATAAAAATACTTAAAACTTTGATGCCCGGCTTTGAAATTTCTTCTCTTACTAAGATGGGAGAAATGGAAAGTTCATGTATGAGAGAAATAGGAAATATTTTGGCAGGAGCTTTTTTAAATGCGTTGTCTGTTTTGACTCAGACTCCGATGCTTAACTCTCTTCCATCTCTAAATTTTGATTATGCTGGTGCTATGATAGATAATGTTGTAGCCGATATGACAGCTGTCAGCGATAAAGTTTTAATGATGGAAACCTCTTTTATTGAAGAACAGGAAGATATGAGAATTCATATTTTTATACTGCCAGCTCCTGATTCTCTTAAGTTACTTCTTCAGAAAATAGGAGTAGCAGAATAATGCCTTCAGTTATACCAGTAGGAATGAGTCAGCTTAAAACAGCTAAATCTCCATCACAGTTAGCTGTATACGGAATAGGTTCATGCATTATATTGTCAATGTATGATGCTGCCAGACATGTTGGCGGTCTTGCTCATATTATGCTGCCTGATTCTTCTGGAATGGATTTGTCTAGCATAAACACTATTAAATTTGCAGACACAGCTGTTCCTGCTTTGATAGAAGCTGTATTAGATGAAGGAGCTCTTAGAGTAGGCTTAGAAGCTAAAATATTTGGCGGTTCAGAAATGTTTCCGCCTACTGAAGATTTTAGCAACACAATTGGCAGAGACAACACAGTTGCTGTAAAAGCTGCTTTAAAAAAGCATAATATTCCGCTGAAATGTGAAGATACTGGCGGAACACATGGACGTTCTATTGAATTTGATCTATCAAGCGGTGTTGTAAAAGTATATATTGTTGGCGAAGCGGTGAGGGAACTCTAAATGTCAAGACTTTCTTTGCTTATAGGGGTTTTCCTTGCTACTACGGTGACTAGTATTATAATGTTAATGGCAGTTTCACAGAATGTTGCTAGTAATACCATTATTTATAGAGGAACGGTAATTTTCTTTATTTTTGGTTTTCTAGGAACATTTTTTGGTAGTGTTCTTGAAGTGATTTTCATGCCTGTTGTTCAGGAACAGGAAAGTGTAAAATTACAAAAAGAAATAAAAGGCGAAGACCAGGAACTTCAAGCAGAATTAGGAGATCTTCTTGAAGATTGTAAAGTTATTTCCAATCATACAGAAAATGGCACCCCTACCGATGAGCCAAAGTCTGAAACTGTAGTAATAGACGGCAGTTCAGCAGTGGCCTCATAAGGCAGCCAGACACGGAGGGATGAGGTGAACAAAGAACTTCTTATAGAAACCGACTCAGAAGGCTTTATTGACCCATTGGTTAAAACAAGGCTTCAAGACGAAGACGACCAAAAACTTTGGGAACAATACAAGAATAATCATGATCAGAGAATTAAAGATGCGCTGATTATGAAGTATGCTTCTTTTGTCAAATATGTAGCAGGAAGAATAGCTGTAAATCTTCCGAGCAATGTAGAATTTGACGACTTAGTCAGCTATGGTATTCTTGGCCTTATTGATGCTATTGATAAATACGATATTGATAAAAACGTCAAGTTTAAAACTTACGCAAAAACCCGTATTCGAGGTGCTATATTCGACGAATTGCGTATTTTGGACTGGACTCCGCGTTCTATCAGACAAAAAGCACGCAAATTGGAAAAAGCCTATGCAAAACTTGAAGGCAAGCTTGGACGTGATGCAAAAGATGATGAAGTTGCCGAATACTTAGGTGTGGATATTTCTGAACTGCATAAGCTTTTTGATGAAACCAAAAAATCACTTTTACTTTCATTAGATGAAATGTTTTATGATGATGATGAAGGTTCATCTCGTTTCGATTACATTGAAGATGAAAAAAGTGAAAATCCGCAGACCAAAATTGAAGAAGCAGAAGCGAAAAAGATTCTTGCAGATGCTATCTCAAAATTGTCTGACCGCGAACGAATGGTTATAACTTTATACTACTATGAAGAATTAACATCGAAAGAAATAGGTAAAATCCTAGGAGTATCGGATTCAAGAGTTTCTCAATTGCATACAAAAGCAATATTAAGGCTACGAGGACGATTGAGCCGAATAAAGGAAGCTTTGGTTCAGAGTTAATAGGAATAAGAAAACCGCCTGTTTTAATAAAACAGGCGGTTTTTTATTTGAATTAGATTTTTAAAATTTAATATTAGGCTTTTTCTTCTGAACTTTCATCTTCTTTTTCTAAATCTGAAGATGTTTTATCTGGTTCAAGCTTAAACTGATCAACAAGCTGTCTTAATTCTGACGAATCAGAAACTATCTGAGCATATTTTTCATCGCCTTTTACAGAACCAAGCTTATTGTTGATGTCTTCAGTCAAGCTTTTGGTTTTGCTTAAAGTTGTTCTAAACTTTTCAAGAAGTTCATTTAATGCAGCAGCTAATTCTTTTAAGTTATCGTTTCTACGAAGGCTAACCTGAAAAGTTAAATCGCCTTCTGTAATTCGTTTTATACTTTTTTCTAGTTTATAGGCAGGTCCTGCTGTTTGATGTGAATAGATAACACTGACCATAAATACTATTATGACATTCACACAAACCAAAACAACCAATCTTGGCCAATAATTGCTGACAAAATCATGAATTAATGCTGAAACATCATTTTGTTGTGCTAAGGTAGTGTTTTTTTCAACAAAGAAACAGCCTAAAACATAAATATTGCATGCAGTGATGACCGCAACAAGCAAAGTTAACAAAAGTATAGTACCTGCAAATTTGCTTTGCATATCTTTTGCTATAAAGTAATTTTTACGTTGACTTGCACTCACAGTATAAACCCTCCTAGGGTACTTTGTCTTTTTAGACTACCTCAACATTAGTTTCTTTGTCAATTATTACGTAAAGCTTAATAAAAAAACTATAATCCTAAAACATTAAAGTTTTTCTTTAAAATTCATTTCTTATAAGTATAATGTATATAAATGTTAAATATACAGGAAATTATATAGTGACAATAAACAATGTCTTAGGTTTAACACTTATATTGTTTTTTTTGAGATTATTATCTTTTATTCTCGCATTGCCTAGTAATTTTGATAATATCTGGAGACCGGGCGAGTTTGAATTATTTCCGCCAATAGTTTCCTGGGGTTTAATTATTATTTCAGTAATAACTCTTGTTTTTTTTGTAAAAAAGCTGAAACAAACAGATGATAAAACAATAAAAAGCTTTTTTATATATTTTGCAGTGTCATTTGTTTCTGTATCGTTGTTTAAGAGAACTATAGAAAACACAAATATATCCTATCTGATGTTGTTAATAATTTCAAATGACCCTTTTTCTGCTATTTCATATAATATTATACTGGATTGTTTCTTTGAACCGCCATATATTGTATGGTCCTTATTGCTGATGTTTTTTATATATTATATCTGCAGCAAATGTGAACACATAGAATATTCTATTCCTTTCTGGATAATACCTTTTTCTTTTTTGGGATTCCACAAAAATGACTTTACCATAATAGTAATGATTTCTTACTGCTTAATTGCAATATTAGGAATGAATAGTTCAAGGAAGTTTTCTTCTTTTCCTGTATTTCTTATTCAATTCATCATTAATTTACTTTCTGTGCTTTACGTTAATATGACATTGAATCTGCATCATTCTTTTATTACGTCAGCTATTGCCACCCTGCTTACATTCTATATTCCATCTTTTATAATGTATTATTTTATATATAGAAATAAAGACGAAAGCTCATTGGCTTTAAGCTGGATTTTACCTGCTTCAACAATGTATTTCCTGCTCTTGCCTCTATTCCGGCTTATAACGATAAATAACCTTATTTTTTTTATTTCTATCTGCAATATATTTGTTGTATTAGGAAATACTGTTTTAATAGCTGCCATAATAAGCGCTTTATCTTTTGCAGCAGAAAAAGTCATCAAAAAAACAGGGAAATATGTTTTCCTTACCTTGTCGATAATCAGTGTTTTCTTCTATATTCTTGATGCTGCTCTTTTTTATTACAGCCATTTCAGACTCAACTATCAGACCATTGCCTGGACAATGACAATGAACGATATAAAGCAAACAACTTTGGCTACCTGTCTGAAGTATTTGTCCCCATTAAGCATTTCTATTATTATTGTATCATTGGTTGTTTCTGTTGTTATTTATTGTCAAAGCAAAAAATATTGTCTAACAAAGTATTCAAAACCTCCTTCATATTTGTTTTATTAGCATCACAATTATCTGCTGCTCTACTTCAATTAAGTTCGCCAATTCCGCAGCTATTGCGAGATCCATTTTTCGAATTGATAAATAGTTTACCGCTGTCTAAGTATTTTTCTAAAAAGTTATTTATGGAAGAGATTAATAAAGGTTTTGAAGAATGTAATATTCCTTTAAAAAAATATACAGAAAAAGAAGTAAAGGATATTAACAATCAAAAAACAAATGTAATTTTAATCACATTAGAATCTGTTCATTGGCGTTATGTAAATATGTTTGGAGAAAAAGAAGCAAGAACTTGGCCATTAATGAGTAAATTGAAAAACCGTATGGTAATCTTTCCTTTTATATTTTCATGTTTTCCAGAATCAACATGCGGTGATTATGCAATGATAACTTCTATGATTCCTTTTAGCCATTTGTTTATAAATCAAAATCCAAACATGGTGCATAAAGGACTAGTTAATGAATTAAAAAAACAAAATTACAATACTTATTTGTTTTCATCGGAAAGTCTTTATGATGGTGGTTTAATAAATCTGACCAAAATCATGCCTTTTGATTACTCTTTTTCTTTTAACTCTTCTGAGCGAGTAGACAATAAGAATACCTGGATATGGGGATATAAAGAAGAATTTACAACAAAAACTATTATTGATTATTTAAAAAACAGGGACTGTTCAAAACCATATTTTATTTGGTACAGAACTGTATATCCTCATGCCCCGTTTGATTTGTTTGAATCTAAGGAAAATTTGGTATTCCAAAATAAAGATGAGTTTGGAAGAATAGATTTGGTATCAAAATATAAAAATGCTCTTATCTATCTAGATAAAGTCTTTTATAAATTTATAAATGATATTACGGAACTAGATAAAGCTAATAATCAGCAGACTCTAATTGTTATGGTTGGCGACCATGGAGAAATGCTGGGTGAAAAAGATAATCAGGAACTTACCAGTCATGGTTTATATACAAATGCATGGCTTCAAAACATTGTCTGCATAATGATAAAACCCCAGTCTGATGGATTAGAGATAAATAAAAATTATGGTTCTCAG
>JAFXRA010000031.1 GCA_017526725.1 Candidatus Rifleibacteriota bacterium | reverse complement strand
CATATATAAAGATTTTAACTTTGCTCTTTCTGGCGACAGTAAAGTAAGCTTCGGTGAAATAGTAATAGGTGAAAATTTCAATGTTTATGCTGGTAAGGCTTCGATAAAAGGTACTGGTCTTTGGGTTGGAGAAAACATGAATACTTATACATATTCTAAGTATTCTGCTCCTAAACTCTCATTAAGAGCGGCTGTTTCTGCTAATACAAACAAGAATATCAGGGCTAATACCGATGAAGGTTTCATTCTTGTTCTTGATGAACTTAATATTGGCGGTGGCTTATATGTTGATAATCCTGATGTAACTATTAAAGTTAAAGATTCATATGTTGGTCAAGATGTTAATATCGATGCAGGCAAAGAAAACATTCAGATTGATAATCTTGATGTAGATGGCGGAAGCCTCGATATTAAGGGTAGTTCAGGATCAATTAAGCTTGGTACAGTAACAGTAGATAATAAAACTAATATTAATCTTGGAAGTGGCAATCTTGATGTTAATAATTTGACTTCTAAGCTTGATATTGATTTTAATGTTGGCGGCAATATTATTTCTAAAGATAAAGTTAAAAGCGAAAATTCTACTATCAATGTTGTATCTGGTGGTAATTTTACTGCAAAATCTGTTGAAGCAAAAGGCAACATTGATATGAATGCTGGCGGAAATATTACTTCCAGTCAGAATATTGAAACAGAGACTGGCAGCGTTAATATGATTGCTGGCGGCAGTGTTGATGCTTATAAAGTTCTTGCTAAGCAGCAGGGTAATATTGAAGCGGTTAACGGCGATATTATTATCGGTAGAATAGATGGTAAGACACTTGTATTTAAGGAAGACTCTAACGATAGAACTCTAAGAATAGGCGAAGCTAATGTAGAAACTTCTGTTACAGCCGGTGCTGATAATATAGATATTGATTTGATTAATCATACTGACGATAGTGACAGCCTTGATATTAACTTTACGCGAGTAAACGGCAGAGCCATGGATAACGTCGTCATCAGAGATGTTAAGACTGATAAAGGTGTTGAAATGTTTAACCTCGTTTCTACCTTTGCTAATATTCATGTAAGCAATGAAATCTTTAACCTTTATAAAACATATCTGTTGAAGAAAGGTGATTTAAGCAACACAATACTTAAATTCAGACTTTACGGTGATAATCCAATCTATTCAAGAGATGTTGATATTATTGCATTCTTTGCTCCGATGATTAACCATAAGAGTTATGCTGATATAAGCTTTACAAACGAATGGCATCCTGAAAGACAGGATTATTATCCATTAACTGCTAAGGGTGATTATCGAAGAATGTTCAATCAGTATACCGTTGTTCAGGATTTCGAAACTTTACGCTTGGCTTATGAAGAAATAATAAAAGATTATAATGATGAAGCCAACGATAGATTCAATTATAGAAAATTGAATCATTCAAAAACATTCTTTGTTGATTATTCTTCTACTGATTCTTCTGACGGTGAAGTTGTAAATCTTGAAGACATAGATATCCCTGTTGGTGTTGAATTTGACTCAGCTCGCGGCGAACTCAAATCCGTCGGTTCTCACGTAAAGCCACAACGAGCTATTGATTAAGAGGGGGTCTTTTAATAGTTTTAACGCTTCGCTGTAGGACACTTCGTTTTTGAACACTTCTCACTCTTACAACTCTTCTAACCCTTACAACAACTTTCACGGGCAGCGTTAGCTACCGTCTCACATGTTGTGTCAACTACAGTCACACTAGAGTAACTCTTATTTAGCGATAGCGTATTATTAATCCACAGAATTGTGGTTTACTCTGGTTAGGTTACCCTTTCGGTTCCTATGGAACCACTTCCCCTCAAGTGGAAGCTTTAGGAATCTCCCCTTTCTCAAAGTGGAACAACTGCCAAAGGCAACCATACACTGAAAATTTAACAGAATGTTTCCTTTTTCCCATTATTACACCATAGGTTACCCTAGCTATTTCTTAATAAAAATTTACATTCGTTTACTTCAATATCTATCTGAAACTTTGATTAATCTTGCTTTTAGAAAGATTTACGTATAAAATTATATATAGGTAATTGTTTGTATTCGATAGAAAAGTATTTTCTATAGCGTAAAAATTTGGGGTGTTAAACATGAACTTTTGCAGAAGCATTTGTCGAAAGTGGTTTGTTTTAAAAAGAAAAATTGAAAGAAAAAATGAAAAGAAATTAAGAAGGGGTAGTGTACACAACCTTCTGACTTCTTCCCTTCAGAAAATCTTATTGAGTGCAGCCGGAATAACTATGTTTGCTGCACCTCTTTTAGGAGCATCTCAAAGCCAGATTACTGCCTTAGGCGATCAGACCAAAATCAGTTATAATGATGCAAAAAAGACCCACACAATAACCACTACTTTGACAAAAGGCGACAATGCTTTCAATGCTTTCAAAAGTTTTACGCTCCATTCAAATGAAATAGCTAATCTTCAATTCCCCGATAATACAAAGAACCTGCTTAATTTCGTCAAAAACAAAATAGACATTCAAGGAACATTGAATGCTGTAAAAGATAGCAGAATTGGTGGAAACCTTTATTTCCTGAGTTCTGAAGGTATGATTCTCGGAAAAGGCGGGGTAATCAATGCTGGTGCTTTTTATGCAATGACTCCAACAAAGGGGTTCATGGATAAGTTTATCGGCAACGGAGACAAGTTAGACATAGGCAGAGTTGATGCTGAAATAGGTTATATTGTCGATCGCAAAATTTCTAATCATAATGCTGCTTACGATTACGGTGTAACAATAAATCCTCTTGGTGAAATTACAATCCAAGGTAAGATAAATACTATCAACGGCATAGGTCTTTATGCAGGTGGTACCGCTGAAGGTAAATCTGCTAAAGGGTTGGTCGTTACAAATACTGCTGCTTTAAATACTTTTGCTGCTAATGATTTAAGCTCCTTTGTTAATCTTAATGGAATAAGCGCTCCTCAAGCTACTGATATAGTAGCAAAAGATGGCAAAATCGAACTTGTATCTGTTCAAGACAATACTCATCAGTCTAGTAAAATTTTACAGTTAGCTACAGGTTTCAGCAGTTTTGCGACAGCCAGTGCTTCT
>JAFXRA010000384.1 GCA_017526725.1 Candidatus Rifleibacteriota bacterium | reverse complement strand
TGATGATTTCATAAGAACAACAGAAGAACGCCACGAAAAAGTTGTTACCTATGTTCTTAATAAACTATGGGAACAAGGCGACATTTACGCTTCTGAATATTCTGGCTGGTATTGCACTCCATGTGAACGCTTCTGGACAGAAAAAGAAGTTCCTGACAAGATTTGCCCTGACTGCCATAGACCAGTTCAGGAAATTACTGAAAAGAACTATTTCTTTAGAATGTCTAAATATCAACAGAAACTCATTGATCATATCAATGCTAATCCCGGCTGCATTAAACCAGAAGCTAGAAGAAATGAAGTCCTTGGCTTTTTACGCAAACCTCTGAACGACCTCTGCATAAGCCGTCCAAAATCAAGACTTCAATGGGGTATCGAACTCCCCTTTGATAAAGATTATGTAACATATGTTTGGTTCGATGCATTGACTAACTATATTTCTGCTGCTGGCTATCCTTATGATATGGATAAATTCAATGAATTATGGCCTGCTAATGCTCACCTTATCGGCAAAGATATTCTTACTACTCATGCTGTATATTGGGGAACAATGCTTCTCGCACTAGGTCTGCCACTTCCAATGTGTATTTATGCTCATGGCTGGTGGGTAACTGGCGAAGGCAAAATGTCAAAATCTGTCGGTAATGTAATCAACCCAAGAGAATTGGTTGCTACCTACGGTCTAGACCCATTCAGATTCTATCTCTTCAGAGAAATGATTTTCGGTCAGGACGCAACCTATACAAAAGAAAACTTCACTAATAGATATAACGCTGATTTGGCAAACGATTATGGCAATCTCTGCAATAGAATGCTGCCGATGTTAATGAAAAACCGCGATGGCATTTTCCATAAAACAGAATCTACTCTTGATGTAACAAAAGAAATAATAGCTTTATCTAAGACAACAAAAGAAAACTTTATTAAAGCTATGGAAAACTTTGCATTTAATGAAGCACTTGAAGCAGTTTGGACATTCATTCAGAGACTTAATAAATATGTTGATGAAACAGCTCCCTGGAAAGTTGCAAAAGAAGGTAACACTACTTTATTAGATGAAATATTCTATACAATTGGCGAAGCAATCAGATTCGTTTCTGTTCTTGTAACACCATTTATGCCAAATCTTGCACCAAAATTCTTAGCCCAGATTGGTTGCCCACAAAGCATGAATTTCACAATCAAAGATTTGGAATGGGGTCAGCTTCCAGAAGGGACAAAATGTGGCGAACCCAAACCATTATTCCCAAGAATTGAAACCGAAAGAATTCAGGCTCTCAAGAGCGGAAAATCACCTAAGGAAGCAAAAGAAGCAAAACCTGCTAAGGCTAAAAATGAAGAAGTTTCTACTGACGGCATTATAACCTTTGATGATTTCATGAAAACCGAACTTTGTATCGGTAAGATTGAAACTGCAGAAAAAGTTGAAAACGCCGATAAACTGTTGAAACTTTCTGTTAATATTGGTGAAGAACAGCCTAGAACTGTTGTTGCCGGCATAGCTTCATACTATAAACCCGAAGAAATCATTGGCAAACAAGTTCTTATGGTTAAGAACCTCAAACCTGCCAAAATCAGAGGAATTATGTCTCATGGTATGCTTCTCTGCGCTGAAACAGAAGATGGTCATCTCGCACTCATGACTCCAAGCATTCCAGCGAAAACAGGTATAAGAGTTCACTAATATGAATTCACCTTTTCTAATAGACGTTCATGCACATCTTGAAGATGAAAAATTTTCTGAAGATGTGCGTGAAACAATAGAAAGAGCTTCTGCAGCCGGCATTAAAAGAATTATCAATGCCGGTTGTTCTATGCCTGAATGTGAACAGATAATTAAAATTGCTGAAACTTACGAAGAGTGCTTCTGCATAGTAGGTGTACACCCTCACAATGCTAAAGAATTCGAAGATTCCAATCTTTTAAAAATAGAAGAATATACTAAATATAATAAGGTTTTGGGAATTGGCGAAATAGGATTAGATTACTTTTATGATTTTGCTCCAAAAGATTTACAAATAGAAGTATTCCAAAAGCAATGGGAATTGGCGGCCAAACTTAAATTGCCTGTTGAGCTTCATATAAGAGATGCATACGATGACTTTTTCCCATCAATTAATAATTTGCCTCAACCCCCAAAAGTAATGTTGCATTGTTTTTCAGGCAATTTAGATATAGCAAGAAAAGCTTTGGATATGGGATTTGAATTCTCAATCGGTGGAGTCCTAACTTTCAACAGATCAGAAGAAACCCGCCAGATTTTTAAGTTCATTCCAGATAACAGAATTCACTTGGAAACCGATTGTCCCTATCTAGCCCCCCAAGGCAAACGCGGAAAAAGGAATGAACCTGCTTATGTTGCTATAACAATAGAAACCCTTGCAAAAGTTAAACAGATTTCGGTTCAAAAACTCACTGAAATACTATATGAAAATGCCAAAAACTTTTTTGGTGAAAAGTTAGGTCTCTAATAATGGAAAGTCAAAAACTAGAATTTACACGCCACAGTCAGACAGATATCTTTATTGGAACAGAACTTTTTCCTGTTCTTGCATCAAAGTTCAATATTGCAGGACTACCAAAAACCTGTGCAATAGTGACTAACGATACAATTTCCAATCTTTATCTGGAACCGATGAAAAAAGCTCTATCTGAAAAAAACATTAAAACAGTCCCTATCATTATTCAAGATGGTGAAAGCTTTAAGAATTTTGAAACTGTACAATATATAATAGATGAACTTTCCAAAAATGAGATAGATAGAGATTGCCCTCTAATAGGCTTAGGCGGCGGAGTAATTTGTGATATTACTGGTTTTACCGCATCTATCTATAAACGAGGTGTACCATTAATTTTATTCCCTACTTCCTTATTAGCAATGGTTGACGCTAGTTTTGGCGGGAAAAATGCTATCAATACAGAAACTGCCAAAAATCTTGTAGGCAGTTTCTATCAGCCTTTAATGACATTTATGGATGTTTCTTTATTGAATACTCTTCCTTTATCACAGCTATACTATGGCTTAGTTGAACCTTTAAAACACGGTCTTATCTGTGATATGGCTTATTTCCATTTTATAATGAAAAATCTTGAAGATATTAAAGCCAAAAAACTTCCGGTTCTTCAAAGAGTCATCAGAAGAAGTGTGTACATTAAAAAAGAATTTATAGCAGAAGACGAACTTGATAACGGCAAAAGAGCTCATCTGAATTTTGGTCACACTTTTGGTCATGGTTTGGAAACAGCTGGCGAATATAGACGGTACAACCACGCTGAAGCAGTTGGCCTTGGAATGTTAATGGCAATAAAAGCTGCGGTAAATGTAGGTCTTTTAAAAGAAGATTTTTCAGATAAGCTTAAAGAAGTTTTAACAAAACTCGAACTTCCTACAGATATCCCTGCCACTTTCCCATTCGACAAACTCATAGAAGCTATTAAATCAGACAAGAAAAGAAATCACGAAGGCATTAAATTTATACTTCCTGATGAACCAGGCAAAACCAAAATATATAAAGTCAAACCCTCTGATTTAGATGAGTTTGTTAGAAATTCTCTAGTCTAACGGTGTGTACAGAGGTTGAACAAGCAACTGTCTGCTTTTAAAAGAATTGATAGATAAGAAAATTCTACACATTTGTCATAAAAAGTATAGCGTATGGGCTTTAGCTCAGAAAGCTATACGGTTATGACAATGGGTAGACAGAAAACAAATAAATACTGATTTTCATATAATTTCAAGTTTTCGGACAAGCTCTACATACATTAAATTTTTCGCCTATATCACGAAAAAAATTATTTATCAAGATTTTATCTTTAAAATTTTTGTAGTATATAAATTAGACCAAATAATTAAAGAGAAATTATTTATAAGGATATGCAATGAATTCTACTACCACTATTGAAAACCGTTTCTCAGCAAATGCTCAAAAGATTTTAGCCAAGCGTTATCTTACCAAAGATAAAGACGGCAAAATAATTGAAACTATCGAAGGTCTATTTAGACGTGTTGCCCATGCAATTTCTGCAGACGAAAACAATTACACAAATAGCAAATATAAAGCTGAAGAATTAGAAGAAATCTTCTTCAAAATGATGACTGAATTAGATTTCATGCCTAACAGCCCGACTTTGATGAATGCCGGTAAACCCTTAGGTCAACTTTCAGCCTGTTTCGTCCTTCCAGTAGAAGACTCAATGGAAGGCATATTTGACGCAGTTAAAAATGCTGCCTTAATTCATAAATCTGGCGGTGGAACTGGTTTCAGTTTTTCAAGATTACGCCCTACTAAAGATATTGTTTCTTCTACCAGCGGTGTAAGCTCCGGTCCAATTTCTTTCATGAAAGTTTTTAATGTTGCTACTGAAACTATAAAACAAGGCGGCACAAGACGTGGTGCAAACATGGGTATTCTTCGTGTTGACCACCCCGATATAATTGAATTTATTACAGCCAAAGAAGACCAGAAAGAACTTACAAATTTCAATATTTCTGTAGCTATCACAGATAAATTCATGGAAGCTCTTGAATGCGACGGTGAATATGATCTTATTAATCCAAGATCTGGTGAAGTTGTAAAAAGCCTTAAAGCTTCTAAAGTTTTCTATATGATAGTTGAAAGAGCTTGGAAGAACGGCGAACCAGGTATTATCTTCATAGATAGAATTAATAGAACTCAACCTACTCCTGCAGTTGGAGAAATTGAATCTACAAATCCATGCGGAGAACAGCCATTACTTCCATATGAAGCCTGTAATCTAGGTTCAATAAATCTTTCCAGATTTGTTACTACAGCAAACGGCAAACCTGAAGTCGATTATAATAGACTTAGAGAAATAATAACTCTCTCTGTAAGATTCTTAGATAATGTTATTGACGTTAATAAATATCCACTATCAATTATTGACAGAACAACTAAATCAAATCGTAAAATAGGTCTTGGCATTATGGGTTGGGCAGATATGCTGATTAAACTAGGCCTTTCTTACGATTCTGAAAAAGCAATAGAATTAGCAGAAAAAGTCATGAAGTTCATTCATGATGAAGGTTGGAAGGCTTCTCAAGAATTAGCAGTAGAAAGAGGAAGTTTCCCGAACTTTGATAAGTCTATTTATGTAAAAATGGGCTTTAAGGGAATGAGAAACGCTACTGTTACTACTATTGCACCAACTGGTACTATCAGCATGCTTTGCGGTGCTTCTTCAGGTATTGAACCCTTATTTGCTATCGCTTACGAAAAACATGTTATGGATAACGAAAAACTTCTTGAAGTCCATAACGACTTTGTAAGAGTAGCTCACGAAAGAGGTTTCTATTCTCAGGAATTAATGGAAAAAGTTGCTAAAGCTGGAAGTGTAAGAGGAATTCCTGAAGTTCCAGAAGATGTTCAGAAGGTCTTCACAATTAGTCATCTTATCAGTCCTGAATGGCACATTAGAACTCAGGCCGCTTTCCAGAAATATACTGACAACGCTGTCAGCAAAACTGTAAATTGCCCCAATGATGCCACTAAGCAAGATATTGAAACTATTTTCAGATTGGCTCATACACTAGGATGCAAAGGTGTAACAGTTTATCGCGATGGTTCAAGAGACAGTCAGGTTTATAATTTAACTGGTAAAAAACCAGTAGATACAATAAATGTTAAACAAGTTTTACGTGTCACTCCTAGAGAAAGACCTGATATTACAATGGGTCTTACTGAAAGAGTTAAAATAGGTTGTGGAAACCTTTACGTTACTGTTAACAGTGATGATAACGGTATTTGCGAAGTTTTCACAAGTCTAGGCCGAAACGGAGGCTGCCCATCTCAGTCAGAAGCTACTGCCAGACTTATTTCTATGGCATTAAGAGCTGGTGTAGATGTTCAAGAAATAATTGACCAGCTTAAAGGCATTAGATGTATGTCTACTATTAGAAGAGCATCTGTAGTTAAAGACTTAAAAGTTCTTTCCTGCCCAGATGCTATTGGTAAAGCAATTGAAAAGTATTATCTTGCAGCAAAAGATAACTTCCAAAAATTGCCCCCTGTATCCAAAGAAAAAACTTCACAAAAACAAGATCTTATGGAAGATAACCAGGATCCTAGAACAAATTGTCCAGAATGCGGCTCAATTCTTGAACACGACAGCGGATGTGTTATTTGTAAATCCTGCGGTTATTCTAAATGCGGTTAAAAATAATTAACCTAAACTGCTAAAAAAATACCTCTTTAAAAAAGAGGTATTTTTTTATTTCAGTTGAATAAATTTTTTTTTTGAAAAAAATTTAAAAATGTACACAAAAATAAAACTTTTTCTTATGAAAATCTCGTGCATAAAAAATTCTATAAAATAAGGCTTTATATCAACAAAAAAAAATAAAAATGTACCATTGACACTTTAATATTTTATAAGTAAAATATTTCTAACGTATGTAATATTTTAGTATAAGTTCTATAAGAAATAGCGTCTCGTACGCAATAAGGAGTATAGGGAATGAATCACAGAAGCGCAAAATTAACTCTTTTGCTGTTACTCGGTGTATTCTTTTGTTCAGCTGTTTATGCTGACGTCAGAGTCACCTTCCTGGATGTAACCCAAGGCGATTGTATTATCATTCGCAACGGTGCCAAGACTATTATGATTGACGCTGGCGACGATAATCGTGATGCAGCAGCCCGTTATATTATCCCCTATTTCAAAAAAGAAGGGATTAAAAAAGTAGATCAGGCTATTATCACTCACCCTCACCGTGACCATTTTGGTGGTTTCATTGAATTAGTTAAACAGTTCAAGTTTGGTGAATTTGTATACTCCAATGATACAGACGTATCTTCTGATGGTAAGGCTGTAACTAGAGGCTCTAACGATGCTATCGTTTATGATGGTTTAAGAAGCCTCATTAAAAGTAAAAACATTCCCTATCGCAAAGCTCAGTTAGGCGAACTCCTTGATTGGGGTGAAGGCGTTAGAGCAGAAGTTCTTTCCTGTGATAATCCAAAACTTTATAGAGCTCTCAGAGAAGAAGATCCAAAGAAAGGTGCTATAAATCCTAACGAAATTTCAATCGTTATCAAAATGACCCATGGCAAAGTTAGCTATCTCTTCACTGGCGACGCTGAAAAGAAAGCTGAAACTGAAATGGTTGAAAGATATGGCAAGAAACTTCATGTTGATGTTCTTAAATCTGGTCATCACGGAAGCAAGACTTCTTCTAACCATAACTTCATGGATGCTGTTCAGCCAACTTATGGTGTAATTCAGGTTGGTAAAGGCAATTCTTTCGGTCATCCAACTCAGCAGACTCTTGATGTTTATAATTATTACAAAATGAAAGTATTCAGAAATGACTACGATGGAACTGTTGAAAGCTTTAGCGATGGCAACAAAGTTGAATTCGTTTCTAATCAGAGTGCTATTCAGTTTGCAACTAAACCAAAAGTTATTGCTTTAACTCCAAATTCTGCAACTCTTCAGTGGACTACCAACAGAGAAGCAACTTCAGCAGTTGAATATTCTAATGGTCAGGCTTCCAAGAAGAAAGTTAACGAATCAGCAACTAAGACTCATACCATTACTCTTGTTGGCTTAAAACCAAATACTGATTATACATACACTGCAATTTCTATTGACCCACGTGAAGTAAGCAAAGTCGTTAAAGTTACTGGTTCTATTAAGACTCCAGCAGGTTCTGGCACTCCAATGGCTAGCATCTCTGGTATCAGCACTAACTTTGATAGAATTTACATGAAACACCCCTTCAAAGCTATTGTTAATATTAAGAACCCAGCTGAACAAAAATGCGACGGCTTAGTAGTAGAAATATATCATTCTGCCATGAACAGCTCTAACCTCATTGATAGAATTGGTCTTTCTGTTCCAGCTAAGAGCACAAATGCAGCTGTCAGCAATACCAAAATTGATTGGTTAGGCAATATCGAATTGATTGCAGTTCTCAAAAAAGGCAATACAATCATTGATACAGCTACTAAGAATATCAATGTTGAAGCTAAGCTGGTTTTTGTAGATTGTTCTCATGGCAATAAAGATTACTTCACTGGCAGATTCGCTGGTATGAAGATGGATCTCTTCCAGAATTATGGATTCCAGCTTAAATCAATCAGCAAAGCAATCAATTATGAAACAATTAAAGATGCTTTCATGGTTATGATGCCACATCCAACAACTGCTTATACTACTGAAGAACTTAATGCTCTTAAGAAATTCAGCAAAGCTGGTGGTTCAATATTGATGTTTGGTCAGTCTGACTACAGCAACAAATCACATCCTGAAATTCAAAACAAAGTTCTTGCAGCTATCGGCAGCACAATCCGCTTCAACGATGACCAGGTATGTGACCCGACAAATAATATTGGTGCTCCATTCAGATTCTTCGTTACTAAGTTCCCATCTAACATCACTAAGAGTGATGAAATGAGTAAGTTACTGTTCAGAACCTGCTGTTCATTAACTAACTCTGAAGGCAAAGCCTTAAAGAATCAGGGAAGAGTAACTGTAGTAGCAATGGGTGACGAAGACAGTTACAATCAGGAATCTGATGAAAAGAATGACGGTTACAAATATCCCGGTGGAAATATTCCAGTAGCTGCAGTTGAAGATCTTGGTGTTGGCCGTGTAGGCTGCATCGGTGAAAATACTTACCAAGACAGTCTCTATGGTGGAACTTCAAATAAGGGTCTCTGCACTCCTGCATTCAATAGAAGCATTTGCTACTGGTTAAGCCTTGGCAAAGAAAAGACTCTCAGAGCACTTACTAGAAGCATTGCTGAACTTGATTATGAATTTAATCCAGAAGTTCGTGCAGCTCAGTATGAAACTCTGTCTAACCAAGTATTAAATAATGTTCGCAGATCAATGGAAGAAGGCGGAAAAGGCCTTGCTGAAATTAAACGCGAAATGGAATATTATGATGGTGAAAGCATTAATCAGCTCAAACGTCAGATTCAGCAGATTGATACTTTTGATAACATCGAAAAAAATAGAAAATAATTAAATAATCAAAATCCCTGATAGTAAAAAGCTATCAGGGATTTTTTTTATGTCGATATAATTAAATATAGATTTCTTTTTATAAAAAACTTTACAAACTAGCTTTAAACTATTAAAGAAAACTGCTATAATCAATTTTACATGTAAGAAACCTAGGTAAAATTTGTGATTAAAATTAATAAAATAATATTACTATTTGCATTATTGTTTGTAAACCTGACTGTTACTGTATTTGCTAGTCCTAACCAGCGAATTACTGATATTAGATTTTGGCAAAGCCCTGAAGAAGCTCAAGTAGTTTTAGATTTAAGTGAACCGCCAAAAGTATCTGATGTCGGCAGACTTAATAATGGAAGCCTATTCTTTGATATTAAATCTTGTATTTTTAAACCAGGACATCAGCGTTATGCTTTACAAAATCAATTCCTAGAATCACTTTCTGTACAACAAAACGACGAAACCGGTTCAACAAGAGTATTTTTTAAAGTTCCTAGAACAGTTGAAGCCAAAACATTTGTATTGCCTAGTAACGAAAGGAAAGGCGATCGAATAGTTATTTTCCTCCGTGAACCTCAAGCTAAAATCCTTCAGAAACAAACTGCTGAATTAAATGAAGTAAAGAAATTAAAAGCTGAAAACATTAAAATAGTTGTATTAGACCCAGGTCATGGGGGTGAAGACCCAGGCACAACATGTAACGGAATTGTTGAAAAAAGCTATGTTCTTGCTATGGCCAAACTTGTTAAGGCATATTTCGATAGAGATCCTCGTTATAAAGCTATATTAACTCGTGAAGCAGATTATATTATTCCCTTGGATAAAAGACGAGAAATTGCAGAAAGACTAGGTGCTGATGCTTTTGTCAGTATTCATGTTAACTGGAACGTTAAAAAAGCAATTAATGGTATCGAAGTATATTATGAATCACCAAAAGGTGCTGTAAATGAAGCAGATAGATTAGTTGCCGATAAGGAAAATAAAGCTGATTTTGCAACATTAGGTTCTACAAATCCTGTATTAGCTGCATCGAAAAATCAAATTGCTCAAATGCAAGCTAACATAATGGATCAAAGCAGACAATTGGCAGAAAAAGTGGAATATAAATTAGGTCTTGCAGTTCCTGAATTAACTAGCAGAGGTGTTAAACGTGCAGGTTTTAGAGTTTTGCATTCTTTAAATATGCCATCTATACTTGTTGAATACGGCTACACATCAAGTAAAATAGATTCCGCAATACTTAAGGATTATACTTCTAGAACAAAACTAGCTCAAGCTTTGTATGCTGGTATAAGCAATTTCCTTCAAACAAAAATAGAAGGCGGTGTTGATGAAGAATACCTGGAATATTACAGA
>JAFXRA010000383.1 GCA_017526725.1 Candidatus Rifleibacteriota bacterium | reverse complement strand
TATAGCAACTGAAGTCTGATTAACTTCTGGAATCTTAGAAATAAATCTTATAACTTCTGTTTGCCCAACAGTCATATTTCCAGAAGAATCTCTTGCTATAACAGCAAGTCTGCTCTTTGACAACAGACCTTCAGGAACAGTAAATGTTGCAGAGTATTTATTGCTTCCTGGAGTAAGTTCCATAACTATTCCGCCAGGAGGAGTCATATTATTTATCGAATAAAGTTCAGTCAAATCAAGCAATGGGGACAAACCGTCATTGCCAGTAACATTTGCTTCAATCTTTATAACATCGTTTTTATTGGCTTCGCCAAGTCTGCCTGTATCGTATGTAAAGGTTACAGGTGAAACAATTATTTCAGGCGGTTTGTTATCCAGTTTAACACTGGCGGGAGTTTCCATAATTGTTTGGTTGCCATTTTCATCGGTAGCTGTAACTACTAATGTAACTGTTTCGTTATTAGTATTGCCTTTCTTGGGCTGAATTTCTTCTTCGGCTTTATAACCACTGATCGAAGTAACAACAGGTATCTGATAAGCGGTATTATTATAACCAAATTTGGTTAAATCTACTGAAACGCTAGCATTAGCAGAAAGATTTACAGTTAAAGTTATTGCATCGGTTGCATAAGTTGGAGCAACAACAAAAGAACCGTCCAAGTCTACGATATCATTTCCGTTTGTATCTATAGTCTGGGAAAAAGCAATACTGTCAATTTCTACGGGACAGTTATCTACGTAAAAAGTTTTGGGAGCATTTGTTTCGATAAAATTGCCGGCATCATCTGTTATTTTACATCTAAAAAGAACATCTTCGCCATTTGTGTCGCCTTTTTCAACAGTATAGGTGTAACCCCAGATGTTATCACCCAAATCTTCTAATTTTTGAGCTGAAGAACCGCCTGCTTTTTTCAGATTTACTGTTACTGAAGCATTATCAAAAGTTGAGGGTTCAACTTCGACAGTAAATTTCAGCTGATCACCAACATTTACTACATTTGATTTCCCTTTTTTCTGAATATGAGTGACATTAAAATCGTTACAGACTGGTCTTCGGCAGTCAACAATAAATGGCGACGAAATGCCACTCATTTTATTTCCTGCTTTATCATAAACATTTGCAGTAAAGACATAGCTTGGATTTTCAATAGCTGCATCTTTACAATCTACGACAAGATAATATCTGTTTAATGCTGTATCAAACTGTTCATAAGAAAGAATACAGTTGCTGGTGCTGCCGATTATGGATAAGTCCATATAGCAGTAGCCTTCATCAGCATCATCAACAGGAACAATTATTTCAATTCTGTCACCTATATTGATTACACCAGTTTTTGCAGTATCAGTAAGGAAATTAATTCCAATAGGACCGACTACAGGTTTCTGGTTGTCTATTTTAACCTGAATTGCCCTTGATACTGTATTACCAGCATTATCTTTAGCAACAGCATTAAAATTATTATCAACATTCAAAGTTCCAGCAGGAACATCTAATGAATAAGTATACCAACCACCGCCATAAACTAGTTCTGTATTTGAACTTTGACCATCAAAGACGGATAAATCCATTGTTACAGTTTCGCCATCGTGAATCTGTGAAGTTGAACTTGCCAATTGAACTTTAAAAGTCAGTCTATCACCGGCTTTTACATATTTATGTGATGCTGAAAGCGCCGGGGTAACAGTAAAAGTAGCATTAAGTATCAAAGGTGGTTCAGTATCAACAAGCAGATTGCCAGTAGTTGTATTTACTTTATTACCGGCATTATCCTCTGCATAAACCACAAAACTTATAGACTGGTCTATGCCACCCAGTTTTTCTGGATTGATAGATTCACTGACGATATGGTCCAGTCTGTATGTTGTTCCAGAATACAAGCTTAATTCTGCTTTATTTGAACCGCCAATTTTACTGATATCAGCATAAACAGTACCATTATCAGGATTTCCAACAGTTGCAGTAATAGCTATCTGATCACCTAATTTAACAGGCTGACCAGAGGATGTAACATTCTGGAATTGAGCCCCACTAACTGTCGGCGGCATATTATCAACATAAATTACAGGCATAGTCACCTGTGTAATAATGTTTCCTGCAATATCTTTAGCAGTTACAGTAAAAGCTCTTGGGATATTATCTTCGGATGTATACTGCCCTATATTATAATTTAAACAAAAACTTGTGGTTGCAACAGATGGAGCAGTCGAACCATCAGAAAATGGTATAATCTGATTAGATACACCGCCAATAGCAGCCAAATCTACAAATAAAGTTACGTCTGTCATCAAAGAAGACATATCGCCGTATATCTGTATATTATCATCTATAATTGCCACATTAGACAAAATACCTTTTACCGGTTCAGTTATTTTAATAGACAAAGTCTTAAATTCTGGAGGAAGGGTATCTAATCTGATATAATTTGTGGATTTTTTTACAGTGTTTTCTGCATCATCCATCGCTACGATATCGAAACATGTTGAAATATTAGATATATTTTCTTCTGTTACTGGATGAGTATATTCATAAACAGCCATACCCCCAATAGTGTCGCCAGAAACATGTTCCATAGTGACCGGGCCACCAGGGAAAAGCAGAGAGTTTGAAGCAGTAAGAATATCGTTATCCCATTTGCTGATTACTGCCTGTATTTTTATGGTATCACCAACTGTAACATACTGCTTGTTTGATGTCTGATTTGTAGCAATAGCGGATTGGATAACAGGATTAATAGTATCATAGTTAATTGCTGCTGAAGTCCAGGTAACAGAGTTGCCTGCTTCATTCATAGCGATAACCGGGAAACTCAAATTGGTGCCTTCTTTGTTTGCCGGCATAACGACACTGCAACTGAAAGTGTTGCCATTAGCACCCATATCTATATACCCTAGACCTAATGCACTTAAATCAGCATACATTGTTTCGCCGTTATTGGCATTATTGAGTTTGAAGGTTATTGTTAATGAATCATTTTTCTTAAAGGTTCCATCAGAAGAACTACCGCGATTTGTTGACGGTCTGCCGTTAGCAGAAGGTCTTTTGCTGTTAAGGGTAAAACCAGTGGTAACAGACTGGGTGCTTCCGGAATTATCGTCAAAAATGAACTGAATCTGGCTGTTGACATTACCAGCACTGACTGTATATATGGCAGAATACAGACCATTGCCGATATCAACCAAAGGAAGCTGAGTGAATCCCAATGAAGGTAAAGAAGTAACATAAATAGTTGCATTATTAGTAGTGGATCTACAAGTTAAAGTTATTGTATCACCAATACCTGCTATTCCATCACCATTCGCATCTGAAGTTAATGCTACAGCAGGATTTTTTATTGCACTGTGCCCCGGAGATGCAGTTACAAGAAAAAGAAATAGCAGAAAAATGCTAAAATACCCATAGAAAGACCTGTTTGTTACCTTATTGTTTGCCATATATATATATTTCTCCTGTGAAACCGTTGAGGTCTCAACTTTTTTTACAAGACAAAAACGTGCACACTAAATATAAAGTGCACAGTTTAAATTACTATAACATTAAATTTTTCTAAAAAAAATACCCCGTGCACAATTTTTTATTTTTTTTTGTGCACGGGGTATTTTAATTTATCTAATTGAATAGTCCGGCAGCAGTTAAAGTTGTATAAATCTGATATACAGTCCCAGTAGTAGAGGTATCATCTATTCTAGCCTGATTAATCTGTGCTTTTGCAAGCATAGGCTGATTTCTCCAATAATATGCGTAAGCAAGCATTGCATGAGCTTCTGGAGAACTGACACCAATACAAGTATGCTCAATTCCCAAAACAAATGTCGGGTCAGTCAATTGCAATTCATCAGCAAGGAGTTGTATTGCTCTGTCAAAATTAGAGTCACCTGTAGCCTGGATCAAAGCCAATGCATACCCCAGAATAGATTCCCTATATGCATTGGTATTCAATTCACCCATTTGATAAGATGACTTGAAATCTTCTAATCCTTCTAAAGTATTATAATATTTGGCTCTAGCCCAGCCTCTGCCATTATAAGCAATCTGACGCTGTTCAGGTGTTGCAGAAGAATCCTTGATAACATGATCAAAATAAGTCATACTGCCACCGTAATTACCATCTTTCATGATTTCCCATCCTCGTTTCAACAAATCGGCGGGAGTTAATGTTTCTGTGCCAGTTGCGGTCTGGGTTCCGGTATTAGTATTAGTTCCTGTGCCGGTTCCAGTGCCAGTACTAGTACCTGGAATAATAATTGGCCCAGTAGGGTTTTCGCCGGGAAGAGTTTGTCTTCCTTCACCGCCGCCACCGCCGCCACAGCCGATTAACATGACAGCAGCAGCCAGTATTAGAGAAAATACAAGCTTATAAATATCTATCATGTTAATTTTATTCATAGTTATCCTATAAAATAATAATGATTTTGTTATTTATCGGAATAATCACATGAATTCATTAGAAAAAATAAGATAAAGAGAAATTTCATCTTTATCTTATTTTTTATGAATATTTAAGTTGTAGAGAAAAGTTAATTGTTCTTTATCATCAAGAGCAAAAAAACTTAGGGTTTAATGGTTTTTCTATTTAAATCAACAATACGAGTTACATCTTTATCTAAGGTTCTGCCGAATGAATCAGTATAGGTAGCACTAGCCGCAATAAATAAAACTTCGTTATTCCATTTATTGTTAGTCAAAATCGTCATAGTAGCTAACATTAAGCTAATCTCGGTCTTATCAAAAGAAGAATGAGAATTCTTATCATTCAAAAGTCTAAACTCATCTGCTTTTTCTGCAAACTTTTGAATGAAATCCACTCTTCCATAACTAGCTGCTTCTTCACAAGCATAAAAATCAGCCGGATAAAGCTGGAATTTTAACAAAGCAAGCTCTGTTATACCATGAGCTAAATATTCAAGTTTAATTCGTTCGTCAATCTGAACAGTCTGCCTTTTATGACCAACGGTCATTTTACTATAAGCAAGCCCCATAACGAGCAAGACAGTTGCGAATACAAGGGCAAGGGCAACAGCGCTGCCGCGCTTCAAATTATTGTTATTCTTTTTCATTCTACTTTTCCCTCACATCAGCTTTTAAAGAAGATAGAATATATTCCTTAGTAGCCCCTTTTCCCACATCTTTCCATGCAACTTTAACAGTATATCTCTTAACTTTATTCTTTATATTATGAGTAATATCTTCCCAACCCCATTTTTCAGGATTAGGTTTGCGATTTTCTTTTTGAGCCAATAAAGCTTCATTGCCTTTAAGTTCAAAATTACATGTAGGAACATTAAAATTAACTTCAACAGGTTCAACGGTTAAAGTTGAAGTATATTTAATACCTTCAAAAGTCTGATCACCAAGAACCAAACGAACCTCATTGCTATCATAGGTGCCAGCACCAAAAGTAGTCTTGGCGGTAACTTTAAACTTATCGAAAGGCATTTGCAGAACCATGTTCATTTTTTCCTGACAAAGCATAACAGCTCGCTGGTTATTTTCATCCTGTTCTGTTACACGAATAGAAGAAGTCATTAATCCCATAATAGGCAAAAAAGCACCCGCCATCAAAACACATGCGAGAAGAATTTCTACTAAAGTTACAGCCTTTCTTGATTTGGCAAAAATAGTATATCGCTTCATTTGTTCCTATTTCACCTCCAGACCGACAGAACCATCAACTTTAGCTTTGTAGCCCATTTCCAAAATAGTCTTATCATGTTGAGGATTACGCATTTGGACAGTTATACCAAAGATACTGGGTTCAGATTTAAAGTCTGTACCATTTCCCGTTACTTCTCCCTTTGAAACACCGATAGTAACAGAAGCAACGTCTTTTAAGATAAAGGTATGTGGAACAGGTCCCAATCCATACATATTTTCAACATTATTACCACTAAAATCAGTTATTGTCAGGCCGCCATAGGTTCCGATACAGGGTTTGCTTAAAGAGCCAAAATAATTTATACCATTTGCAGCATTATTGTCTTTTTGAACACGAAGATGAAGATCATATAGACCAGTGGATTTATTCGCAACCAACATCAAACTATGAAAAAGAACCAAACCCTTTTTAGACTTATCGATTAAAGTTAAATCAGGCTTACAAGTAGCAAATTCAGCCAACTGAATATTTGAGCCCGCAGACTGCCCTTTTGGTATAGAGATACAGGTATTATTTTTTAAAGTTACAAAATTTGTTTCTGCTCTAATAATCTGTTTTTTAGAATCATTAGTAGCATTAGGGTCACCAGCAGGATTAACTTTAATAATGTCAGATGATTGCTCAACTCTCTCTTTTAAAACCTCAAAGAAACGTTCTGCTTCTTTCTGGCGCATAAACTTCCAAGAACCGGAAACATACATTCTGCTACCCATTCTGTAAAGAGAAAAAACAGCTCCTGAAAACACAACAAAAATAGCAGCAGCAACCACAACTTCTGCAACCGTAAAGCCAAGTTTATTCATTCTGTTATTAAGCATAAGCATTACTCGACCTATAAAGTATTAAAAAGAAATAATCAACTGTATTCAATAAATGTACCAATTTTCAATCGTTCTATAATTATTAAAACAGAATCAATCAAATTTGTATACAAAAAAGTAGTAACTATATTAATTATATATCTTTTTTACCAAATATGACAATATGTTTTAGACTCTTAATATATATATAATTATTTAAAGAGAATCTGTGTTTAATCATTTTGGCAATTCAGGGAAATCAAAAGAATATGGATCTATAACTAAATCAGGTCTTTGTTTAAGACATTTTCTTGTTATTAAGTCTTCTACAAGTTTCTGATCATCATAAAAAGTATTTTTTACACCATCAATAGGATAAATAGACAAAGCCATAATATTGCCCGGAATTGGAACCCTATAAAAAATAACAGAAAACCAACTCTGCATATTAAATTCCTGAGCCCAAGGATTCTGAGAATCTTGAAAAACACATCTGATACGGCTATCTTGAGCAAAAACGAACTGCCAGCAGTTATTTTTAGAGTTTGCATCAACAAATACAGCAATTTTAAGGAAATTCTTATCTGATCCAACAATTAAAGGTTTTTTTTCGTCGCCAGAAAAAGATTTTGCCAGTTTAATAACAGACTTATTATCTGCGACAATCTTCCACTTAACTTTGGAAGCCCAGCCATCTATAAAAGAAATAATAAAATCATTATAAGGAGACAAAACGCCGGGTTTTATCACCCATAAAATTCTATCGGTAACAGCTTTTTCAAAATGTTTTTGAATAACCCCTATTTCGGATAAAGGAACAAAAGGTGCATTTAAAGGTATCTTAAAAAAAAGTTTTAATTGCCAATCGTGCAAAGCAAGACCGCAGGAAAAACAATTTGAGATTCCTGAAAATAAAAAAAGAATTACAAAAAAAGCATTTATTATTCCATGTTTTCTATTCATAGCTAATATAATAATTTTAGCAAATATGCTGTCATTGTCAAATTTTTAAGAATTTAAAGTCTAAAACAAAGAGTTAAAAAATTTTCAAAAGGGGCTTGTACTTTTTCAAAGAATAATTTAACATGTTAGGCAGGAACTAATATATTAGACGATTACGAATGGAGACAATACTCTCCTTATTGCCTTCATTCCAGGAGATGAGATGTATTTAAAGTTGTCCGTAAAAACAAAGCTTCTGCTTTTAACAATATTATTTGCATGCATTCTTAATCAAGCTTTTGCTGACCCACCTGCTCTTTTAAATTCATCAATTACTTCTGATGACAGCATAGTTAGAATTGGGAGCACCATAACTGTAACTGTTGAATTTAAAAGTGATGCAGCCGGAACAAATGCAACAGTAAATCTAACAGGAATTTCAAACCCAGGCATAAACACTTTAAGTTGTAACAACATTGGCGGTGACATTTTTTTGGGGGAAGGAACTTTTCCAGTAGTTGCAGGAACCAAAGAAAACAACAGCACCACAAATGTAGGGATTACACTAATAAATGCAAGCGATACAGAAAGTGTGACTGCAACCTTAATAATAGATAACAAACCCCCGAAGAGAAGAGGTGTAATGACCTGCAAGGTAAACGGTTCAAATTACGTTGCTGGAACTATTTTAAAAGCGGGGGATAATGTTGTATTAACTCAATTAGTTACGGATAATGATTCAGAAATAGATAAGGTATTTGTTGACTTATCTCCCATAGGTCTTTCTTCTAAAGCAGATATGCCCAAAAGTTCAACACAAACATACCAAACTTCTTTTACTGTTCCAAATAATTATGAACTAGTCCTCCCCTGCAACGTCACTTTGATAGATGATGTCGGGAACCAAACCGAATATAAGGATACAGAAACCCTAAATCTTACTATAGACAGCAGAGGGCCCTCATTAAGTGTTTCTGTTGCAAACAATGCAGGCAATGTTGTAGCTATCCCTGGTCATCAGTTAGTATTTACAGCAACCATTGATAATTATGACGGTGACACCGTAACAGTAACCAGCAATGAACTTCTAAAACCAGATAATCAAGGTGGTCATGCAACAGCCTTCGGCGGTAAACTTCCCATAAACTTAGTCGTAAATGGGACACCAACTACAGGAAGCACCGCAACTTTTCAAGGCACACTTACTCTTCCCTCAGACAATACATGTTATTACGACAATACATTAACATTTCAATTCACCGCAAAAGATAAAGCTGGTAACACCACAGAAAGAGAAGCAATTTACGGAAACATCGTAGACTTAGGCAATTTTTCACATAAAATTTCTGAAGTAAAAATTTATTCAGCGGAAAACAAACCCAATAACGTTGCCACAGCTACTTCAAAACTATTTTTCCAATCAAAAGTAGAAACAACAAATGCAGAAACAACTACTGTTACAGTAGATTTGTCTCCTATAG
>JAFXRA010000382.1 GCA_017526725.1 Candidatus Rifleibacteriota bacterium | reverse complement strand
ACCTTTCATAGTAGACATTATTTCATCATTCATATAAGCATCAAGCTTATTTTTAATGGAATGAAGACCAGGAGTGTCGCAGAATACAAGCTGAGTTTCATTTACTGTAAGAATTCCAAGAATACGCTTTCTTGTGGTTTGAGGTCTGTTAGAGACAATAGAAACCACCTCTCCCACAAGAGCATTGACTAATGTTGATTTACCAGCATTAGCTCTTCCAAAGACCCCTACAGCACCAAATCTAGTAGTCATAAATCAACCCTTTTTGGTATTCTGAGCTTTACTCTTCTTCTTTACTTCAGTCTTTACTTCTGCCTTAGCTTTTTCTTTACTTTCTTTTACAGGTTCAAAGAAAATTTTATGAGATGGTGAAACAACCTGAACCCATACTTGGCCATTTTCTGGGAACAAGTATTCTACGCCATTTTCATCTATATAAACAGTTTTATTTCTTGGAGCGGTTTTGTGCCAAGTTACTTTTGTTCTTTTGCCTTTTTCCAATATATAGGCGCTGCCGCTGCCTATAAAGCTAATTTCCTGACGTCCGATAGCGTCTACTGTCTTCATAGAAGCAATCTGCAAAACAACAGCGCTGGCATCCAAAGGCTTCTTGGTTTCTCTATCAAGATGAAGGATATTATTCATATATCTGTGATAGACACCGTTTTCATACTTGATTACCAGAGTATAATTGCCATGATAATTGATTCTTAAATAATCTCCAGCTTCTTTGCCAAGTTCGCCTCTGATTCCATAGCTTAAAGGAACAGGCTGAGCCTTAACACGCATATCTGTGCGCTTAGACATATACTTATATATAGCTTCACCGGTTCCATACAGATTATGAGGAGCTTTTCTGATTTTATCTCTGAAGAAAGGCGGAGAATTCTTAATTTCATCTATACTTCTAATCTTAGATTTGGCAAGATAAGCATACCCCATTGGGCTGCCGCCACAGTGAACATAAAGTGCGTCTACTTCCAAAGCTCTGTCAACAAAGTATTCACGGCAGCTTCTTACAGGACCGATAAGTCCTGGCAACTTAGTATATAAGCCCATAAATCTTGTTATACCACCTTCAACAGGCATTTCATATACTATGTCGGCAGCAAAAAGCCCACTTTGAGGTCTTGCCTGATTGTGGTTTTCAATCATAATTGCCAATGGGCGCATATAACCCTCACCTGTTGGCTGAGTTACAGGCTTAATTACCTTGTTGGTTTCTTCCTTAGGCTTTTCAGTAGTAACAACTGTTTCTTTCTTTGTTTGTTCCTGTTTTGCCGGCTCAGTTTTCTTTTCTTCTACAGGTTTAACTGCGGTTTCTATAGGCTTTTCTGGTTTTGTTTCAACAACTTTTTCCGGCTTTTTTTCTTCTTTCTTAGCAACTACGGGTTCTTCTTTGACCTTTTCCTGCTTTTTATCTGCTTTTTCTTTAGCTTTAACAGATTCTTTTTTGGTTTCTACCGGAATAGGATTAATTACCGAATAATCACCATTAATGGGTTCTCGGCTTGCCAAAGTTCTGAAATCTATAGAATCAAAATATGGGTGAGTAATGGTTGAATAAGAAACAGGCGGAACAACAGGTTCTGTTCTATTAGCTTTAGCTTCTCTTTTGGCCTTGATCAACGGTCTTGCTTCATAGAGCAAAGAAGAGGTTTCATCCAAAAGATTATTGAGGTTTTTGACATAATGAAATCTAAGTTTACTATCAGAGGCAGCATACATGCTAACTCTATTTTTCATAAAGCTTATAAAAGATTCCAGCTTGAATTCAATTTCATTTTCATCAAAAAGAGAAGGAAGATTCCGAGACTCTAACCCCTTCCTCATTTCGTCGTTCATTAGTTTTATAGTATCTCTTATTTCGAAATAATTATGAAGTTCTTCTATGCTTGCAAAGCTTGCAGAGCATAAAAAGACCATAATGAACAAAAATGTGATTTTCAAGAACCTGTTTTTCATAAATATCTATCTGCCTCCAGTTAGTTAAACATCAGTTTTATAAACCAATGCTTAATTTTATGCAACTTCTTTAGCCTCGATATTTTTTACTTCTTCGGATTTGTCTTCTAATTTTTCTTTTTCTTTATCTGCTAAATTTACCATAGGATTATTAGCGGTGGGCTGAACCAGACCAGCCGATATAATAATCTTCATAGCATCTTCTATATCTATATTCATATCAACAATTTTGCTTTTCGGCAATATTAATAGAAAACCGGAAGTCGGGTTAGGGGTTGTAGGCACGAATATTGTAACCATATTTTCTTTTTCCGGAACATCTGCGTCTAGTTTCACTAGAAAATCTGAAGTAACAAAACCTATTACCCAAGAGTTTTCTTTCGGGTATTCAAGCATAACGACACGTTTAAAATTGCTTTTCTTGTTCTGTATAAAAACATCAGCAACCTGTTTAATGCCACTGTAAACAGACTTAACAATAGGAATCTGGCTAAGTGAAGTATCTATCCAGGCAATAAGTCTTTTACCGAAGTAGTTTTGAGCTATAACCCCTATCAGCAAACAGAAAAGTGCTGTTAAGAATATACCCATGCCGGGGATACTGTAACCGATGGCCTCACCTATTGCGCTTCCCAAAAAGCTGTCTGCAAACTGGAAAATAAAATAAATAATGTAAATAGTAACAGCAACAGGAACAATTACCAAAACTCCTGTCAGCAGATAGTTCCTAATATAACCCCAAACCACTGTCAGTCTGCGGGAAAACATCCTTATCGTTCTATTTAATCTTTCATGTTTAATCATAGGCTTAAATTAAACTAACAAAAACAACAAAATGAATCAACCGTCATTTTCAGATTTGCTTTCAGCTAATTCTTTATTCATCGTGAATTTAACTCTCAAAATACGGTTGCCCTTAATTTCTAATATTTGGAAAACGCCCTGCGGAACTTCAAATGTTTCACCTCGTTGAGGAATACGGCCTAGTTTTTCAAAAACAAAACCACCAACAGAGTCTGAATCTTCACATTCAAAATGACACCCCAGTTCACTTTCCAAATCGCTGATACAATATCTGGCGTCAATGCTGTAAATATTTTCGTCAACCTTAACCAGCGGGTCTAGTTCATCAACGTCGTATTCGTCATCAATTTCACCAACGATTTCTTCAAGAAGGTCTTCAATGGTAACCAAGCCTGAAACTCCGCCGTATTCATCAACAACAACAGCTATATGCTGCTTTCTCTTTTTAAATTCACTCAGAAGGTCGTCTAATTTCTTTGTTTCAGGCACAAAGAAAGGCGCACGCAATAGCTTGAACAAATCATAGGATTTTTCAATTTCTTCAAGCTTGATAAGAATATCTTTTACATATAGAATTCCGACAACTTTATCTATATTGCCGTCATAAACAGGGAATCTTGAATGCCCGTCTGCTCTAATGCACTGAAGCATATCCTTGAAACTGGCATTTATCGGAATACCTGTTACGTCCGGTCTGGGAACCATAACTTCTCTGACTATCGTATCGCCGAACTCAAACACAGAGCTGAGCATATCTTTTTCGTCTTCTTCAATAATTCCAACTTCTTCACCTAAGTCAAAATAGTTGTCTATTTCTTCAATACTTGATGAACCACCAATATGGTCGTTCCAATCGGAATACTTGGGAGCCAGCTTTTTAATAAGCCATACTACCAGCCCAACTATCGGGTAAGATAGCGCCATAACAATTCTAAAAATTCTGTAAGTCCAGCAAACAAAAGTATATCCACCGTAAATTGCTACAGTCTTTGGGATAATTTCTCCCATGAAAACTATGAATATTGTCATTATGACTGCAGCTAGAATTACGCTTGCAAGAATATCAGATCCAGCCCAGGCAAGATACTTAGTGCCGGCAAAATGACTGTTTATAAGCCCTACAGCGATTGCCGTAGCAGCAACATTGCAAAGAGTATTCCCCATTAGCAAAGTAATTATTACTCTTTGTCTGTCTGATACAAGTTTAAGAATATTTGATGCTTTTTTATCCCCTTCTCCTTCTAACTTTTTAAGTCTCAAAGGAGAAATCGAGGAAAGAGCCGTATCTAACGAGGAAAACAGGGCAGAAAACAATATGAAAATTACAAATAATAGACCCGATATACCATCATCCATTGATATTTAACCTTTTCTTACATCTTTTCAGAAGCCCGCTCTATCAGCGGCTCTGAAGAAATATTCTTAAGTTCAGAAAACTTACCTATGCTGCAGATAAACTTTAATATTTCTGCTTCTCTTGCACGCATTTTCCTGCAGTCGTCTTCTTCTATATGGTCATAACCATGCAAATGCAAAAGCCCATGAATCATAAGAATAACTATTTCTGTCATTACGGAATGATTATACTCTTTTGCCTGTCTGATAGCAGTATCAGTGCTTATAACAATATCTCCAAGCATTCTGATTTCCGGAACAAAGTTTTCTAATTCCATCGGAAATGACAGCACGTCAGTTGCTTCATTCTTTCCGCGGTATTCATTATTCAGTTCTTTTATAGCTTCATCATCGCAAAAAACCATAGAAAGCTGAGAGTTATCAGGTGAACCTTCAAACTTCATTATTTCGAGAGCTATTTCCCTAATAAAATCAAGGTTTATTTCAACAGCTGCCTGGTCATTAGTAATCAATACTTCCATAATCAGTTTCCTTTTTCATTTTCGGGCTTATTAGCCGTTTCAGAATCAGATGTTGAAGCAGATAAACTTTCATTTTTTAAGTCTTCTTTCAACTTGTTTTCTGCCTCAATTTTAGCTGCTTCAGCCTTAACAGCTTCAGTTTCAGCCTTAGCAGCAGCAGCTTTCGCAGCGGCTTCTTCCTTTAACTGATTCTGATATTTGATACGTTTATGGTTAGCAGAAATAAGAACCTTAACAAATTCATCTTCAATAGTATCTATGTCTTTTAAGGTCAAATTAGTTTCTTCAAGTTGATTATCATCTTTCATCTTATGGTCGACAATCTTTTTAACATGAGCTTTGATTTTTTCAGGATTAAGTTCGTCAAGACTTCTTGAAGAAGCTTCAACAGCGTCAGCCAACAAGAGAATAGCAGCTTCCTTGCTCTGAGGTTTAAGACTCTTGTATCTGAACTGAGATTCATCAACGGTATCAGGAGTAAGCTCTTTCTGCTTATTATAGAAGTATTCAATCAAGCTGGTACCATGATGCTGAGTCATAACTTCAATTACTCTGTGAGGAATCTTATAATCTCTTGCTAATTCAGCACCGTCCTTGACATGAGTGGCAATAATCAAAGCCGACATAGTAGGTTTCTTTTCATCATGAGGATTTTCACCATGCTGATTTTCTGTATAGTATTCTGGTCGTTTAATTTTACCTATATCATGATAAAGAGCGCAGACTTTTGTTAAAAGTGGGTCAGCATCTACAGCTGCAGCAGCTTGAGAAGCCATATTAGCAACTGCCTTGCTGTGCTGGAATGTTCCAGGTGCTTCTTGAGCCAAGCGCTTTAACAATGGACTTTCTTCTGAAGTAAGTTCTAACAGCTTGGTCGGTGTAGCAAAGGAAAAATAATCTTCTATATAAGGCAAAAGGCCGTTGGAAAGAATACCAGAAGCCATGCCGTTAAAGAAACCGCACAATGCATATATTGATAATCTCTTAAGACCTTCGATTGAGAAATCACTAGAATCAATAAGCATTACAGCAAATACTGCAGCCATGGTGCTAAAACCAATATTCAAACCTGTTTTTCTTAATATGAAACGCAGATTGCCTTCTTTGTCTTTATAGAAAATATCCCAGAATAGTATACCACCTATTGCACCTATTATTATTGCAGCAATTAAACCGACTATAAATGGATCGCAGCCTATAGTAACAATAAAAGAAAGCAGCCCCATCCAGAATACGCAGAAATAAACAATTTTAAGATTGCTCATTGTAGAAATAAGCAACAAAACCAAAGTTGCCATAGGAGATAAAAGAACAATCAGGTAATACAAATGATAATCATCGCTTATTCCAAATACAACCTTAGTTGCCAACAAACAAACAAAGCAGAGAGTGGCAATAAGTTTATACTGAACATCATCAACAAATACATTTATATCCTGAGCTCTTATATAAGCTATAGCCATTACGATAACAATAAACATCAGAAGCATGCTTCCAATCATAGAAAGGAAAATATTCTTCTGCAATTCCGCTTGTATCTGTTTGAAAACTATAAAGATTTCTTCTGTAACTATTTCGCCTTCTGCAATAATTCTCTGACCCTTTTGAAAATGCTTTTCAACAGGCTGAACTCCGTCAGAAGCTTCTTTCTTTCTGCGAGTAGTCATTTCTACGTCTAATACAGAATTAACACGAATAGAACCTTCTAATATTGCAGCATAAAGATGCTTAAAAACCTGTCCGGCTTCCCAGATACTGTCTGCACTGACTCTAATATCACGATAAATATCATTTATATTCTGCTCTGTAATCTGACGAGCACAAAGCTCAGTAAACTTGATTCTGCTTTTATTCTTTAATTCATCAAACTGACTGACACTCAAAGTAGAAAGCTGGCTAAGCTCCCTTGAATCCAGCAGAAACTTGTCGGGAAACATTTCCCGAATAATTACATTTAAAGATTTATTATTGCTTTTGTCATGATAAGTATCATAAAAATCATTGAGTTTTCTCAGATTCTTATCAAATTCCTCAAGCATAACTTCATTTGCATGAGGATCTGTTTTATAAACCGAAGGCTCATTATCACTAGCCTTAGCTCTCAGAGAATCAGTTTCTTTTGGATCTGTAATAGTTAAATCCTTAGGACAGATTATTGTTTTTGGAACAGGCTTTCCGACTGCTATTTCATCAAGCATCTGCTTTGGATCAATAACAATTATAGCGGTTAGCAATATCCAATAAATTACCAACCATACAATAAAATTATGTCGTCTTTTCGACGGAACAGAAAGCCATGACAAAATATCTGTCAGGAAATCTTTTCTTTCATCTTCCTTCATTGTTTCTCACCCGTTCCCTCGACTGATACTCGTCAAATGCATTAATTATACGTCTAACAACATCATGTCGAACTACATCTTCTGAAGTCAAATCTACAAAATTAACAGATTCTACACGGCCTAAAATATCTTTAAGCACCAAAAGCGAGGAATCTGACGGATTAGGCAAATCTATCTGGGTCTGGTCACCAGTTATAACCATCTTAGAACCATATCCAAGTCTGGTCAGAATCATTCTCATCTGAGCAATGGTTGTATTCTGGGCTTCATCCAGCACAACAAAAGATTCATTAAAAGTTCTGCCTCTCATATAAGCTAAGGGTGTTATTTCTATAATTCCTTGTCTGACAAATTGTTCAAATTTGCTCAAACCGATAAAATCCTGCAGAGAATCATAAAGAGGTCTAAAATGTGGGTCAACCTTTTCCTTCAAGTCACCTGGCAGATAACCCAGGCTTTCACCAGCTTCAATAACTGGTCTTGATAAGATTATTCGGCTGATTCTTTTTTCCCTTAAAGCTTTTACAGCCATGGCAGCAGCTAAATATGTTTTGCCGGTTCCCGCAGGACCTCTGGCAATAGTTATAGTGTTCTTATCTATAGAGTCTAAATAATATTTTTGATTGGCCGTTTTAGCTTTTATCGGCCTGCCGCTGTGAGTAGAAAGCAGTTCTGAAAAAATTGCTTCTTTATCTGATTCAATCTGAGCATTATTTAAATTAGACAACTGTCTGAAAACTCTTCTAACATCAGCATATTCAAGTTCTTCGTGGTGACTGATTCTTGTATTAAGAATCTTGATGAACTGCTTTACTATCTTGACTTTATCATCTTTTCCGCTGATAGTCAGACAGTTTCCTCTGGCTTTAACATTTAAATCAGGAACACTCCTAATAAGGGTTAAACCATTTTCTGCACTAGAAGAAAACATTAATCTGGTTAATTCTTCTGAAAGATTTATACAAACTGGAACATCAGACATTTTCTAATTCCTCAAAGTTTTCAGCATTATTCTGCTCATATTCTGCAAATACTTCTGAAAAATCTTTATCAGGACTTTCTAAAGTAACTTTTCCAAAACCACCGCTTTGAAATCGTTTGACAATATCATTTGTAGCGCGCTGTAAATCCGGATTGCCGCCCTTGATCACAAAATTCATTCTTCTGGCATACTCTGAAACAAACTTGTCAAAATTCTGGTCATACTCTCCATATTCAGGAAGTATACGCTCATTCCCTGTTAGATAAAGTATTCTGCAAAGATTCTTTGCTTTGGTATAAGTATCATCATCCCGTCCGGGAATAGTGTTGATAAGCTTTAAGATATCTCCGCGTCTTAGCAGAGCAAAATCTAGTATTCCTGGTAAATCCAACAATTCTAATTCACCTGAAATCTTTATCCATTGAACACTTCTTGTAACCCCGGGCATATTCGCAGCTCTAGCAGCAGCACGGCCAGCCAGCGAATTAATTAAAGTAGATTTACCTACATTCGGAATTCCAATAACCATAACTCTGCGAACCTTGCGGTTGGAAGAGTTTTTCTTATTTAAACTTTCTAATGCGGCTGAACGAATAATCTTTGAAAGGTTCTTAACGGAATTTCTATCTCGGCAATCTAAGGCAACACAAGAATAACCTTCACTTTTATACTTATCTATCCAAAGCTTTGTCTGCTCCTTGTCTGCTAAATCTGACTTTGACAAAGCTATGACAGAAATCTTGCCAAGTTTTCCAACAAAATCCTTCAATCTTGAACCGCTGGGCATTCTCGCGTCTACAAGCTCAACTATGACATCTACGACAGGTAAATACCGCTCTACAGAACGGAATGCCTTTCTTATATGACCAGGTAAATCTTTATTCATAAATTAATGAGATGCGTCTGAAACCTTCCCGGGAACAAGATTTTCATGAGTATAACTTTTTATAGGACCAAGTCTGTTTAATGGAAGATAGCTGAAAATCGCCTGCCCTTTAAGATTAGTCAAAGGCATTTGTCCCCAGAAACGACTATCATAGCTGTTGTTTCTGTTATCACCCATAACAAATAAATAACCAGGTTTAACTACTTCAACAGGATAGTCTAACGGAAAATCCACTACGGGTTTTTCCTTAATATATGGTTCAGTCAAAGGAATATTGTTAACGTAAGTTATACCGTCAACAATTTTAACTTCATCACCAGGCAAACCAATAACTCGTTTAATATAGTCTTTTGGAGCAGCTTTAGGATCTTTGTCGGGGAATTTAAAAACAACAATATCTCCCCGTTCCGGCAACTTTAACCAGTATCTTGCATTATATCCAAAAGGCAGTCTGCCATCTAATGAAAAATCAAAGGTATACGCAAAACGATTTACAAGAATGCGGTCTCCGCTTCTGACTACTTTATTATCTGGTGGAGGTGTTTTCTCTTCTCCAAGAAGAGTGGGTTCCATACTGCCTGTAGGTATCCAAAATGCTTGTACAACAAGACCACGTATCAATATAGCCAGGAAAAAAGCTATAAATATGGTCTCATTCCATTCTCTGAAAGATCCTTTATAGCACAAAGAAAAAGATTTGGAATCTAATACATCACCCTCTGGAGTGACTAATTTTAAAACAAAACTATTCAATCCACTGTGAAGATTTAAGTCAAATCTGAATTTTCCTAAATTCAGATGATCTTTATCTGTTATTGTCTTAAAAGCAGAAAAGGGGCGATAGGTTTGCTCATAACAAACCTGAACACCGCTTTTAACCGCACCTGAAACACTGCCAACCAACTGAAGCTTAGACTCTGCTAAAACTTCAGTCGGATCCAGTGCTTCCAATGGAATTACCTGCTCATTAAAACGAACAGATAAATCATGTATGAATACCCCAGTAGATTTTTCTTCACTACTAGGACTAGTTAATTCGTCCAAAATCAGTCTTTATCCTTAGCGAAGATTTTGTCTTTAACACGAGTCTTTTTACCAACTCTGTCGCGTAAATAATAAAGTTTTGCTCTTGCAACATTACCTCTGCGGAGAACAGAGATAGAAGCGATATTGGGTGAATGAAGCATGAATGTTCTTTCAACGCCTACACCATAAGAAATCTTTCTTACAGTGAAGTTTTCGCGCAAACCAGTGTTTTTGCGGGAAATAACAATACCTTCAAAAGCCTGAAGGCGTTCCTTATCACCTTCACGAACCTTTATTTCAAGACGAACAGTATCGCCAGCTATAAAGCTAGGTATTTCTTCTTCTTTTTTCTGATAACTTCTTTCAATAGTTTCAATTACTGGATTCATAGAAAAACTCCTTCCGGAATAATTATTTCAAATTTATGCTAATCAACAGAATTTAAAAGATCTTGAAAACCTTCTTTATCAATTTCAGATAAATCTGCAGATGCAAATATATCAGGTCTGCTGACAGCAGTAGTCAACAATGACCGAGAACGTCTGTATTTATTAATCAAAGCGTGATTCCCTTCCTGAAGAACGCTTGGAACAGCTAAGCCTTCCCATTCAGATGGTCTGGTGTATTGAGGGTGATCCAACACTCCTTCATAAAAGGAATCTTGAATAACCGAATCTTTACATCCGACTGTTCCGGGAATCATACGAGAAACCGCATCAACTACCGCCATAGCAGCTATTTCACCGCCTGTCAGCACATAATCTCCTATAGACAGTTGAAAGTCAAATTCATGAATAATTCTTTCATCAAAGCCTTCATATCTGCCGCACACAAGAATAATGCGGTCAAACTCAGCAAGTTCCTTGACCAGATTTTGATTAAGCTGCACTCCTTGAGGTGTTAAACCTATGACAGGTGCTGGAATTCCCAGTCTTCTAACATCTCTAATGCAATTAACAAGAGGTGCCGGCTTAAAAACCATCCCTGGCCCTCCCCCAAAGGGAGTATCATCTACCGTTTTATGTCGGCCATCGCCATAGTCCCTGAACTGATGAAGAACTATATCAATCAGCCCATTTTTAACGGCAGAGCCCAGAACGCTTTCATCAAATACTTTATCAAAGATCTGCGGGAGCAGAGTGATAATATCTACTCTCATATTATTCTACCGGTATGTGATAAGAAATATCTTCTGCCAGCTTAACAGTTTTGCTAATCTTATCAACACAACTTATAAAGTTGTGTCTGAATGGAATCATTACTTCGCCTATATCATCAGCTTTTACCAAAAGATACGGACAAGGAGCATCCGCTTCCATTCTGATTACCTCCCCACAAGGCAAACCATGCGGAGACAAAACCTTCATTCCTTCCAGCTCGTCAGGATAAAATTCATCATCTGAATCTAACTCCTCACGTTCTTCCTTAGGAATTACCACAAGAGAGTTCACATACTCAGCAGCAGTCTCACAGTTATCTATTCCTTCAATCAGAATATCAACTGTATTTTCAGCGAAATGGGGACGCCATTCACTGACAATAACAGATTCAGGATACCCAAACTGCTTTTTAATAAGCACTTCTTCTCCTGGTTCAAATCTGTCAGGGAAATCAGTCATCAAGCCAATTCTAATCCAACCCTGCAAACCTACTGTTTTACGAATCTGCCCTATAGCTATCCAGTTTTCTTTTAAAGAATTAGAAGTAGTCTTAGCAGATTTAATGCAGATTATATCGGGTTTTCTCATTCTATTAGCCGTCAGACCTACCATAAAAGCTTAAACAAGTTCCATTATTACTTTCTTAGTGCCAGTATTAGCTGAACTTCTGATTATTGTGCGAAGAGCATTGATTGTTTTGCCCTTCTTGCCAATAATTTTACCAGCATCGTCAGGGTTAACCTGAACTTCGAATACTATTGTTCCTTCTCCTTCTATTGGAGTAACAACAACTTCATCTGGATGCTCAACTAATGCTTTTACCAGCTTTTCGAGAGTATTTTGAGCTATCTGAGTCATTTATAGAACCTCTGACTCTATTAAGAACGTTTAGCCCAAACTAATTTTACAGAACCCTTTTCAGACTTCTGCTGAACTCTAACTATGCCTTTTTGGCGAAGAAGGTTCTTTACGGTCAAAGAAGGAACAGCACCATTGTTCAAATAGTTGATTATTTCTTCTTCTTTGATTTCAACCTTAGCTTCTGAAGCTAATGGATCATACATGCCAAGATTGTCAAGAGTGATACCATCGCGGTTCTTGCGACTGTCAAGAGCAACGATTCTGTAGCTGGGTCTGTGTTTAGTACCAAGCATTTTTAATCTAATAGAAACAGCCATTTTATAACTCCTTATATTTGTTCAAACCGATACTCGGTTCTTACATTCCAAAAAACTTAGATAATCTGCCGCCGCGGCGTTTTCCAAAATTGCCGAGCTGCTTCATCATCTTACGCATCTGTTGAAATTGCTTTAACATCATATTGACTTCAGCAATGTCATTCCCACTGCCTTCTGCAATTCTTTTACGTCTTGAAGAATCAAGAAGATCAGGATGGTTTCTTTCTTTTTCTGTCATAGACAGAATAATAGCTTCAAATCGCTTGAACCTCTTATCATCAAATGAAAATTCAGAAAGATTGCCCAGTTGAGACAAACCAGGAATCATTCCTAAAAGCTGATCAAGAGGTCCCATCTTTTTAATTTGATTAAGCTGATAAAGGAAATCATTGAAATTGAATTCAGCATCGAGAACTCTCTTTTCAATTTCCTTCATCTTTTCTTCATCAAAGTTTTCTTGTGCTTTTTCAATCAGAGAAAGCACATCGCCCATACCAAGTATTCTCTGAGCCATTCTATCCGGATAGAAAGGTTCTAGAGCAGAGGACTTTTCGCCAACACCTACAAATTTTACCGGTTTTCCAGTTACTTCTCGTATAGAAAGTGCGGCACCACCTCTAGCATCACCATCTAATTTTGTTAAAATTATACCGGTGAGTTCCAGCATCTGATTAAATGCTGTTGCCATATTAACGGCATCCTGACCAGTCATTGCATCAACAACGAGAAGAATTTCGTGAGGATTTACACTTTCTTTTATATCCTTCACTTCGCCCATCATATCTTCATCAATATGTAAACGACCGGCAGTATCTATAATTACTGTATCAAGGTCGTTATCAAGGGCATATCTTACTGCATTTTTTGCAATTAACGCAGGTTTCTGACCTTCTTCTCCCACAAAAACTTCTATTCCAAGCTGATCACCTAGAACTTGAAGCTGTTTAATTGCAGCAGGTCTATAGATATCACAAGCAACCAGCAGAGGCTTCTTCTTGTCTTCTTTACGAAGATTCAAAGCAAGCTTAGCACTGGTTGTAGTTTTACCAGAACCTTGAAGACCAGCCATCATTATGATAGTAGGCTTTTTTGGCGATACAGTGATTTTTGATCTTTCGCTGCCTAACAGAGTCACCAGTTCTTCATGAACAATCTTAATAACCTGCTGGCCAGGAGTGAGACTCTTTAGAATTTCAGCACCCAAAGCACGTTCTTTAACACGTTTGATAAAGCTTTTTACAACCTTAAAATTGACATCTGCTTCTAATAAAGCCATTTTAACTTCATTTAGAGCAGATTCTACATCTTTTTCGGTAAGCTTCCCAATGCCGCGCATCTTTTCAAATACGCTGATCAGCTTCTCTGAAAGGCCCTGAAACATCAATTAATCTCCTAACAACCAATTTGGTTGTTGTATATTAAACCATATTTATCAAATAGTCAAGAATTTAAGTGTACACTTTACAAAAAATTTTTATATAATTTTGGCTTTTAATCAATTTTTATAAACTATGCTTCTAAAAATCGACCCTATTTTTTAGAAACATTATTCAAAATCAGGTGTTTTTTCTAAAATCACACTTCTTAAACATATACACACAAAGACTTTCAATGGTTTTTATCAAAAAAAGACCACTATAAAATATATGTTTATATTTTCCAAACCTTTTACTTATTTTTTTAAAACATTTCAAATATTTAGAAAATTTTAACAAAAAAATGTTGACACCAATAAACAACTATGCATATATTGCAATCTGAATAGTTTAATTCAAATTTTGACACTTGACCACCAGAAAGGGGTAATCACAATGCCAAAATATTATTATGACAATGATGATTTAGAATTGCTTGCTGCAAAGAAAAAATATGTAGAAGATGATTTTGATGACGAAGACGAAGATGATGACTTCGATGACGATGATGACTTCGACGATGAAGACGATGATGACTTCGACGACGAAGACGATGATGATGAAGACTTCGATGATGAAGACGATGATGATTACGACGAAGAAGATGATGACTACGAAGATGACGATGATGACTACGAAGACGATGATGATGATCTAGAAGATGACGAATTCGAAGACGACGATTACGACGCCGAAGACGAATACGAAGACGACGAATTCGATGATGAAGATGACGAAGATTTCAGCGATGAAGATGATGACTTCGACGATGATGACGACGACGACTTCGACGATGAAGATGATGACGACTTCGACGACGAAGACGATGATGATGAATAATTAATTTCTTACAAAAACACCTAATCACCAGATTTACATCTGGTGATTTTTTTTGCCTATAAAATCAAAATCCAGCACTCACACACAAAAAAAGACTCAGATTTTCCTGAGTCTTTTTTTGGTATTCTAATTAAACAAAACTTATCAGTAATTATTTCTTTGTAACCAATATCTAGCTTTTTCTTCTTCAAGAAGTCTGCCTATATCATTTTCAGACATACCGAATTCTCTAATATCTGGTCTGTTAAGCAGCCATATCCAGTCTTCGTGATTCCACTGCCCGCTCTTCATATGAACAAATTCTCTCAGCTTACCCAAAAGGATTTCTTCCGGACTAAGTCTGCGTTCAATTACAACAGGAGCCGGCTGGACTTCTGGCTGAGGAGCTGGTTCGTTAACAACTTCAGATTCTTTTTCTTCAGAAGCTGCTTCGGGCTTATTATTCTTTGTACAAGAATACACTTTCAAACCATCACGTTTTCCGCATTCAACAAGATAGTTTTCTCGGACCATAGCTTGAAAAAGACGATACATAGAACCTTTTTCGTTTTTATCAAGTTCGCCTTTAAACAAATCATGATTAACATCATTAGCTGTTACTTCACCATGATTTTCAAGATAACGCATAATGCGTCTAACACTTTTAGATATAATCTGATGCAGATGAATATTTCTATCATTATCGCATCTGCGTTTATTCTTCGTGCCCTCTACAACGCCGTGGCAAAAGGGCAATTCACAGGTTCTTTTTCGTCCCACGTTAGTTACCTCTATATATAATTACCTAGTGATAAGCAAGTATACTTTGCACCACAAATAAATTACCCGAGTGCACGTTAGTTGTCAACTTTTTTGTTTTTATTTTTGTACACAAATTAAAAATTTCTATAATTTTTCTTGTTTTTCCCCTTTATTTTTTCAGCAAAACTCAATATACAAAGCTATTAGAGCCATAAATCAAAAAAGTTGCTAATTATTAATGTACTATAGTATAATCCACACTACTTAAGCTATAAGGAGTAATAAATGCCTCAGCTTAGAAAAGATCCTGTCACAAAAAGATGGGTTATAATACTGCACGAACAGGCTAAGACACCTGAAGATTTCAAGACAGTTAAGCCTCCCCATCAGCAAATAAAATGTCCTTTCTGCGAAGGAAACGAATCAATGTCTCCTCCAGAAGTAATGTCTTACCGTACCCCTGATACTCTGCCAAATAATCCAGGATGGGCTGTCAGAGTTGTACCGAATAAATTTCCTGCTTTACAAATAGAAGGAGACTTAGACCGTACAGGTATTGGCGTATATGACATGATGAACGGCGTTGGTGCTCATGAAGTAATAATTGAGTCTCCAAGGCATGAAGATGGTTTTCATAACTACACTTCAGAACAGATTGCCCGTATACTTCATGCATACGTAGATAGATACAGAGACTTAAGACGTGACCGTCGTTTTAGATATATTCTTATCTTTAAAAACAATGGTCAGGCTGCCGGCGCAAGTTTAGACCACCCTCATTCTCAACTCATTGCTACTCCTATTATTCCTAAAAGAGCAATGGAAGAAATAGACGGTGCAAAAACCTATTATTACTATAAAGAAAGATGTGTCTTCTGCGATATCATTAGACAGGAACTCAGTCAGGGCGACAGAATAGTTCATGAAAATGAACAGTTTGTAGCTTTTGAACCATTTGCAGCAAGATTTCCTTTCGAAACCTGGATAGCTCCCAAAGACCACAAAGACTCTTTCGGCGATATTGATGAAGCCGAAATAGATGGTCTTGCCGATGTCATGCATTCAACACTTCAAAAGTTGATTAAAACTCTTGATAATCCTCCTTTCAATTTTGTAATACATACTTCCCCCTGTGATGAACACTGTGCAGACTACTATCACTGGCATATTGAAATTCTGCCAAGATTGTCTAAAACAGCAGGTTTTGAATGGGGTTCCGGCTTCTATATCAATCCTGTCGCTCCTGAAAAAGCAGCACAGTATCTGATTAAAAGCAAATAAGGGAGGATATTGAAAATGCCACAATTAAGAAAAGATCCAATCCTTAAACAATGGGTAATTATCTCTCCCGAAAGAGGTAAGCGTCCATCCGATTTCAAAAAAGTTGAAACGGCTGCAAAAGACGACGCTGAACACTGCCCGTTCTGTCAGGGTCATGAATCAATGACTCCGCCAGAAACACTCTCTTTTAGAACAGCAGGAACAGCAGCAGATACACCAGGCTGGTGGGTAAGAATAATACCTGATAAAGTTCCGATACTTATTCCTGAAGGCGATTCAAACCGTGAAGGAATCGGCATGTTTGATGCAATGAATTCCATAGGCGTTCATGAAATGGTTATTGAATCCCCCGACCACAATACAACTTTTTCAAACGCCACACCGACTCAGGTTAAAGAAATAATCTGGGCTTACAAACAGCGCCTTTTAGAATTAAAGAAAAACCCAAGATACAAACATTTAATGATT
>JAFXRA010000381.1 GCA_017526725.1 Candidatus Rifleibacteriota bacterium | reverse complement strand
TTTAAGTCACAAGTAGAATCAGTTTTTAAATATATCATTTTTTTTGTGGTTTGTCTTTGGTTATATGATATAATCACAAAAACAGGGAGTTTTCTTATGAATAATAAAAATTTTTTTGCATTAATTTTTATCGGATTATTGATACTTATGTCAGACTGCAGTTTGGAAGCAGCAAAAAAGGGTTCTAAAACATCAAATAAACAGCAGAGCCAACAAAAAAACGAAGTTTCCAGTGATAGTTCGGTAATTTATGTATTCCCTGTAGAAACAGATAAACAGCCTTTTAAACCAGTAAAACGAGTTCTTACTGGTATATTTACAGAAAAGCAGCAATCCAAGGCAATAGCAGAAGATAAAGAGAAAGCTTCAGAAGGTGGTAAACTTCAGCGCAAAGAAATTCCACCGAGAAAACTGAATGAAAAGACAATTGCCTGGATTAATTCAAACAGCATTTATTATCATGATCCTCAGAACAATTGTTTAAATATTAAGGAACGCTCCTGGGCAGAAGATCCAAAAGAATTACTAGGTTTGGAACCTTGCCCGGACTGTTTTAAAAAGTTAAACAAGACTCCTGAATTCATTATAAAAATGTCTTCTGCTTTTGATGTCGCAAGTGCAGATAAACTTCTTTTGAATTCTGATTTTATAGAATGGATTAAAAAGCGTTTTCCTGTTGAAGATATGGATTTTATCAGCGGAACTAAGCTATTGGCATATCCTAATCTTGATATGACAAGCAAAGGAATGCATCAGCTTGCTATTGAATTACAGAATGCTTATCTTCGCCAGACTTGGAGAGTTATAGAAGTAATAGTTAAAGCTAATCCGGAAGTTGTTCCCTATGTAAGCTCTTTTTCTGCTACTGGTGAACTTCAGGGAGTATCTAAAGACAAGCAGGGTGAAAACGCAAATTCAAAAAAAGAAAATACAAAAGAACCAAGAAAACCTAGATTATTTAAATAAAGGGAACTGTTAGATGGCGGGGCTTTTTGATTTTCATGATGAAAAAATCAGCAGCGGTAATGCTTCTAAAGCTGTTTATCAGCCTTTAGCCGACAGAGTTCGTCCAACTTCATTAGAAGATGTAATGGGACAGGATGATATTCTCGGGCCTGATAAACCATTAAGGATGCTGATGGAAGCTGGCTTGAGCGGGTCTATTATTTTATGGGGCCCTCCAGGTTGTGGTAAAACTACTTTGGCAAGAGTTTTGGCAGGGCTTTCTGATTCCGATTTTATTCAGCTTTCGGCTGTCACTTCTGGGGTTAAGGAAATGAAAGCAGCTTTCGATCAGGCTGCGTATACAAGAAAAACCTCAGGACGAAAGACAATTCTGTTTATAGACGAAATTCATAGATTTAATAAGGCTCAACAAGATGCTTTACTGCCTCATATTGAATCTGGTCTTGTAATCTTCATAGGTGCCACAACAGAGAATCCAAGTTTTGAAGTGAATTCTGCTTTGCTTTCAAGATGTCAGGTTCTGGTCTTAAAGTCAATTTCTGTTCCTGCTTTGATGACTATACTCGCCAGGGCTTTGGAACAGGACGAAAAGCTTAATAGAGACCCGAAAATAGATATTTCAGAGGATAGTATTGAACGTATTGCTATGATGGCGGCCGGAGATGCTAGAATTGCTCTTAATGTTCTTGAAACCTGCTGTGAAGTATCGCGGCAGAAAGACCCTGAAAAACCGGTAGTTACACCTGAAATAGTAGCTGAAACCTTTCAAAGCAAACTTTTACGTTATGATAAAGGCGGAGAAGAACATTATAATCTAATTTCTGCTTTGCATAAGTCTTTGCGAGGTTCTGACCCGGATGCTGCTCTTTATTGGGCTTATCGTATGATTGACGGTGGTGAAAACTGCCGCTACCTTTTCAGAAGAATGATTAGATTTGCTGCAGAAGACATTGGTATGGCAGACCCCTTTGCTATGACGCTGGCTATGTCTTGTGCGCAGGCTTTTGAATATGTGGGGCCTCCAGAAGCCCACCTGTTTGTTGCTCAGCTAGTTGTCTATCTTGCAACTGCTCCGAAAAGCAATGCTTTATATAAGGCTGAAAGCCGTGTTAAACGCTATATTAAAGAAATAGGCGAGCCTGGAGTTCCAATTCATCTTCGTAATGCTCCTACAAAGCTGATGCAGGATCTTGGCTACGGTAAGGAATATCGTTACCCTCATGATTATAAAGGGGCTTTTCTGCCTGATGAAAACTATTTCCCTATGGGCTGTGAGCCAACCAGTTTTTACCAGCCTACTTCTTATGGAAAAGAAAAGGCTGTTAAAGAACGTTTGGATAAACTTTGGCCCAACCGATATAAGAATGGGAAGTTTAGGACTTAGAGCTTAGAACAACAGAGCGGACAGAGCGGACAGAGCGGCAGAGCAATAGAGCATAGAACAATAGAGAATGTGCTCTAAAGCCTCCACTTGAGGTTCTATCTTGAAGATGCTGCCCCGCTATGCGGGGAAGCTGGCGAGCGTAAGCGAGACTGAAGGGGGAGCAATGCCAAGCATTGCGTAGATTCTTTGTATTTTTACGCAAAGCTACCGCTTTGCTCCCCCCTCAGTCAGCAAGCTGACAGCTCCCCCAATAGGTAAAACCTTTGGGGGAGCATCTTCAAAAAGACACATCTAACAGACAACTGAATTAAATGAGCAAAAGATGATAGATAAAATACTATATAGATGTTGGCAGTTTTATAAGGCTATTCTTCCCAGATTGGATAGAAAAGCCTGGAAAAATGCTGCTGATAAAGCTGATGATAAACTTAAGCCTTTGCTGGAAAAACTGGGAAAGGCTGAAAAAGCTCATACTTTAAGGGTTTTAGAACTTATTTCCAAAGACAATAATTTAACTGAAGATTTAAGAACAGAACTATCTGATTTTGCTCTGGTTCATGATATTGGAAAAGCTATTACAAAGCCAAGTCTTGTTTTTAAAGTTGCAAAGGTTATATTCAGACTTTCTAGTGACGCTCATTGCATTGCTGGCTGCAGAGCTGTATGGCACCTGACTCAGGATAAGAAACTTGCTTTAAGAATACTTAATCATCACGTAAAGCCGAATACAGACCAATTTTTAGCTACTTTTCAGAAGTATGATGATCAGGCCTAGAGCCAAGCGAAGATTGGCTGCAAAAAGGCGAAGCCTTTTTGCTAGGGGGGAGGGAAGAGCGGCAGAGCAATAGAGCGGCAGAGCGGCAGAGCATGTGCTCTAAAGCTTCTTCTTGAGTTTTCTTCTCGAAGATGCTGCCCCGCTATGCGGGGAAGCTGTCACGAAGTGACTGAAGGGGGAGCAAAGCGGTAGCTTTGCGTAATTTCTCTAAGTATTAACGCAATGCTAATGCATTGCTCCCCCTTTCGGCACTACGTGCCACTTCCCCCACCTACGTGGGGGAAGATCTTCTTATTCCCCAACCCTTATAACAATTTCAACAGATAACCGACAACAGACAACAGATTGCCAAAGTTTATTATCTTTGATAAAATCATTTACTACATTTAAGGCAAATTACAAAAAATAATATGGCTGAAGATTTTGATAAACAAATAGTTCCAATAGAACAAGAAAAGAAAGACTCCTCTAATCCCTCTTTTTTTTCTCTTTTGAATCCTTTTAGGAAAAAAAAAGAATCAAATGACTTATTGGAGTTTACCAAAAACTTTGCCTCTTTAACAAAAGACGGGGTTCCAATAGTAACTTCTTTAGAAACCCTTGAATCCAAAGTTGAAAATAAACGTTTTAAAACAATAATCTCAAATTCAATTGAGAAGGTTAAAGCAGGAATTCCCCTTAATGAGTGCTTAAGAGAACATAGCTATATTTTTAATGAACTGTATTGTGATTTGATAAAAATAGGGGAAGAATCCGGCAGATTAGACCAGGTTCTTGTTCGTCTTTCCAAGCTTCTTGAAAGCTGTCTTGTAATTGATAGAAATGTCTTTGAAGCTATAGAGTTTCCAACAAGAGTATCAATTTATGCTTTTTGTGAAATACTATTCCTTATGGTTTTGGTTGTGCCTCGTTTTTCAATATTGTATGAAGGCTACAAAATACCTCTTATGACTCAGATAGCTCTGAAAGCCGGTTTTTGGTTTCAAGACCATGTTATGATTATTTTGTCAGTTGTTGCTTCTATTGTTGTTATATTTTTCCTTATGAGATTATTCAAAACAGGAAGGTATATAACAGATTATTTAAAATTGAAAATACCTATATTTGGCACTCTTTTAAAAAAGCATTTATTAATTCATTATTCTAGAAACCTTGTTACTCTTTTCAATTCAGGGGTTAGTTTTATTTCAGCTATGAAAAAAACAAATGAAACAATGAAAAATACATATCTTAAAAGCGTTCTAGAAAAAATAGTTCGTGATATCGAGTCAGGTGAGCCCATTGCTCTGTCTTTTGAGAAAACTAAAATAATGCCTAAAAAATCTATGAACATTATTGAAAACGGTGAAGAATCAGGTTATATAGACGAAATGTTCACAGAACTTGCTGATACTTATGAAAAAGACAGTACTAATCTTGCTAGAGAAATAGGTATATTTGTTAAGCCTGTTTATGTTGTTATAATGGGGACAATTTGCGGATTCCTTATATTAAGCTTATTTATACCGCTTTTTTCTATAATTAAAGCAGTGGTTCCGCACCCGTAAAGGTTGTCTGAAAACCAGATATTACATTCAGATTATTAGAAAAAATTCATCCCAACCAAAGAGAATAAATAGAATGTTATCTTCCGAGATATCGGACCTATCATTCTGCCAGCATACATAAAGACGAATATCATTATAAACAAAGCATATTCCTGAGCAAATTTATAATAATTAGCCTTATAACGTGCTGGAAGCAGGTAATGAACAAGTCTGGAACCATCTAAGGGCGGTATGGGAATTAAATTAAACACAGCCAGTAATGTATTAACGGAAGCCCCATAATAACAAATATTGAAAGCTATAGTAGAAATTAACTGGTCAGTAGTTAAAGAGAAGACAATTTTTAAAGTTATTACTGAAATAATAGCTATTAAAAAGTTGCATAAAGGTCCCGCAAGAGCTACTGAAACCATAGCTCTATCGGGGTTTTTAAAGTATGAATCATTAACCTGAACAGGTTTTGCCCAACCAAAATGACAAAAAATAAATAGTAATGTTCCCCAGAGGTCAAGGTGTTTTAAAGGATTCAAAGACAATCTGCCTGTTAGTCTAGGTGTTGGGTCACCTAGAAAATCAGCCATATAAGCATGAGACAATTCGTGTAAAACTAGTGACATAATAAAAATTGGATAGGCTATAAAAAGCTGGAGAGGGTTTTTGAACAGGTCGGTAAAAGTAGCGACTAATACTAAAACAATAAGTATTATTCCAACTTTAGGCATGATATCTACAATTTTATCTTTCAAGTTAGAGTTATTATTAGGAGTTTTAAACTCATAAATTCGATATTCCGGCAAGGTTTAGTTCTTCCTTTCTAGTGAGCTCAGGGCATTCAAGCTTTTTTTCTATAATTTTATCTAAGATTTGTCTTATTTGAGGCCCTGGCTGAATTCCTGCTTCTATAAGGTCTTTGCCTGTAATAGAAGGTTTTATTGCATACAATTGGTTTAGGTAAAGAGTTAGTTTCTTTTCTATTTCTTTATCTTTATTCTTTAGAGATATCAAGGCTATAGCTTCAGGACAGGCTGGTTTTAAAAGATTATAGATTCCAAGTCTGTCATCAGTTTTTACAAGACCTTCTAATATTGATTTCCAGACAGACAATGAGTTAGATGTCTGCAAAACTACGGGGTGAGGAAGTCCTGAATCCTTTAATAAAGGTTGTGCTTCTTCTAGAGGTAATTCTGCAAGGAGCATAGACCAGTAAACGGCTGTTTCAGATATATCATGGAACTTAGAACGTAGTCTGGTGGTCATCGAGCGAATCATACTGAAAGAAAAATCTGGTCTGGCAAGTGGTTTAAAGGATTTATGATAAAAAGCCAATAGTCCTGTATTTCTATATTTGTTTAAAAGTGCAAGAGGGTATTTTTCTTTAAAGCATTTATCTATTTCTGCTGCAATTCTCTTTGTGCTTAATGTACTAGGTGCACTGAATTTAATTGCTTTGTCAAAAAGATATTCTGTATTGGGCTCTAGAACAAATTTGAATCTGTCGGCGAAACGCAGTGCCCGGTAAAGCCTGGTTGGATCATCTATAAAGCTTTTTGAATGGAGCACTTTTATGATTCCCTGTCTTAAATCAAGTTCACCGTCAAACAAATCTACTAATTCAAAGGGTTTGTCTGGAGTAATAGATAAAGCTAATGCATTAATGGTAAAATCGCGTCTATAAAGGTCATCTTTAATGTCGCTGAAAGTTATTTCTGGCAGATCGCCCGGATGACGGTAAATTTCTTTTCTTGCGGAACTGAAATCAATAGTTAATTTATCAAGGAATATATGTGCGGTGTGAAAGCGTTCTATGGTTTTACATTCAGCATTCAGTTCTTGTGCAACAGTTTCAGCAAAAGGAATTGCGTCGCCTTCAACCATAATATCAATATCAAAGTTGGCTTTTTCTAAAAGCAAATCTCTGACAAAACCTCCGACGGCGTATGCTTTTAGACCTTGACCTTGAGCAAGCCTGCCTATTATTGTCAAAGTATCTAAAAGGTTTTGTGAGAAAATCTCTTTTATTCTTAAAGCAAGAGACATTATCTATCTACGCCTTCTCTTTTTAATATATCAAAGAAAACTTTAACTAATGATGGGTCTAATTGAGAACCAGCAGCTTTAAACATTTCTTTTTTTACGTAATCAAAAGGAAAAGCCTTTCGGTATGGACGGTCTGCAATCATTGCATCATAAGTATCTGCAACAGCAAGAATTCTTGCGCCTAATGGAATCTGGGTTCCCTTTAGGCCAAGCGGATAGCCTTTACCATCATATCTTTCGTGGTGGTAAAGAGTAAGTGGGGCAATATCCTTCAATATTGCAACTCTTTCCATAATATTTGCGCCGTATTCCGGATGCTTGTGAAGTTCTGCAATTTCTTCTTCGGTAAGCTTACCTTGTTTGGAAAGGATAACGTCTTTAACGCCGATTTTACCTATATCATGGAGAAGGCCGGCATATCTTACTGTTTCAATCTGGTTGTCATCCAAACCTATTTCTTTGCTTATTTTTACAGCATATTCCATAACTTTGGTGCTGTGACCGTGAGTGTAGGAATCTTTAGCTTCTATAGCTGCTGCTAAGGCCATTACCATAGACATATACTGTTCTTTCATGTCTGCGTAAAGTTTTGCATTTTCTATGGCAATACTGGCTTGAGAAGCAAAGGTTGATAGCAGGTCTATTTCGCTTTGAGAGAAGTTTTTAGGCTTGCTGGTGTAAATAGTAATTACACCGATTGACTTATTGTGAAGAATGATAGGAACAGCAAGAAGACCAGCAATTTTTTCCTTACGCATAAGGCCTAAAAATGGGTCGTTGTTAAGTTTTCTAATATCAGCAACAGAAGTAGGACGACGTTTTTCGAAACAGGTTCCGATTATACTTTCGCCTTTTTTTATCGCTTTTGAAGCTAGAAAAGACTTAGATAAACCTCTTGAAGCTTTAACTTCAAGTGCATCTGTGTTTTTGTCGAAAAGTCTCAATTCGCAACGGAGAGCGTTCATCATTTCTATAGAAAAACTGACTATTGAGTCTAAAACTTCATCTAGAACTAGAGTTGAAGTAATAGACTGTGAAATTTCGAAAAGAACAGAAACTTCATCTATGTGTCTTTCAAGATCAAGAGTAATTCTTACGTTTTCTACGGCAGTAGACAAGAGATTAGAAATAGTAGTCAGAGTTCTTAAGTTTTCTCTAGTAAATGCATTTTTCCTCATTGAGGCTAAGGTGATGAAACCTATATTTTTATTTTGGAAAACTAAGGGAACTGTTAAATAGGATTTCAGTTTTCCTGTAAAAAGCTTGGAATTATCCTGATTCTGATTGGAAAGAAAAAGCTGTTGTCGTTTAATAACTCGCCCTTTTTGAGGAGAAAGAGTCTGGGAAATGTCATTCATGTGGGCCGAAAGAGCATTTAACTTTTGCGGCTCAAGAAGATATTTTGAAACGTAGTAGCGCTTTTCTTCTTCATCTTTAGAAAACAAGCTAACTACGCCAATATCATATTTTATTCTTTCGATAAGGTATTCAAAGGATTGCCCGATTAAAGCATCGAAAGTTCTGGATGTAGAGAGCTTTTTGGCGAGCTGATTAAGCTGCTCCATTTGTTTAATCTGCTTTTCGCGGTCATTCAGAAGGGCAGTATGCTCTATTTTTAAAGCAGCAAGATTAGCGAATATTGTGGCCTCTTCAAGGTCGTTTACAGAAAAGATATGATTGTTTGTAAGATTTGCAGCCACTAAAAGACCAACACATTGAGTCTTGGTCTGAAGCGGAATAAATAAAGCAGATTTGAAGGGGGTTCCTTTAAAAATGCTGTCGTTAGGGTCGCCAGTATATATTAGTCTTTGGCGAGCTTCAAAAGCCTTAAAAACAGCCAGATTTTCACCTGTTAGATTAGGATTGGCTATCTGAGGATTTCCTGGACTTGGGGCGAAACCAAACTCTTTGTCTGAGTGAATTTCATTTCTGTGGTCTTCACATTTAATAAAAGATGGCCTTCGTCGGCGTTTGCCAGCTGCAGTGCTGAATTCAAGTTGGAATAATTCTCTGTTTAAGAGCATTATGTAGCTTTCATCAGCTTTAACAGAGTCTTTTACAGCTTTAACTATCATTTCTAAGTCTTCTTTCATATCTCTGTTAGCTGAGAGAGCTAAAGAAACTTCAGAAATGGCAGATAAACGGTTAAAACTTTCGTTCTGACTATTATTGGCTTTAATGGGATTTTTCATAGTGTACTTCAGATTCTTTATAGGTCTGAACCTGATTTCGTCCTTCTGCTTTTGCTTTATATAATGCCTGGTCTGCTGCTTCAATTAAATCAGATGTTTTAGAACACTTTGTTACCGAATTGCAGGCAACACCAATAGAAAGGGTTATTTTAAGTTTTTTATCTCCTTCTTGGATAAAAGATTCTTCAACTTTCTTTCTAATACGTTCTGCAAAGATTGCTGCTCCTTCTAATGAGGTTTCAGGAAGAATTACCCCGAATTCTTCTCCGCCATATCTGGCAACAGTATCTATTTGATCGCGCATTGATGATTTGTATATTGCTGAAACATGCTTTAAAACTTTGTCACCAACTAAATGACCGTATGTGTCATTAAATTTTTTAAAGAAATCTATGTCTATAATCATTAAAGATAGAGGCTTTTTATATCTATCTGCTCTTGTAAATTCCTGCAATAGAGTTTCCTGGAAGAATCTGTGATTGTAAAGTTCTGTCAATGGGTCTGTAAAGGCTAGTTTTTCTGTCCTTTTGTGTATTAAAGCATTCTTTATACTTGTAATAAAAATGCCGGTAAATTGGGAAGTAATATCAAGCTCATGTGAAGTAAATTCCTGACTGCCTTTTCTAGCTAAATGAATTAGACCTTTTACAGAATTCCCAAGAATAATCGGCAGGTGCAGAACATTTTTAAAAGCTGCAGCCTGTTTTGCGTCGGGATTATGAGGATTAAAGAATGTCGGAGCTGCTATATTATCATTTGTTATCAAAGGCTCGCTGGGATATTCCTTGAACAGATTGACAATACTATTGGTAAGACTATTCTGATACTTTAAGGAAATTGGTTCAGAAGGTTGAACAATAAGCTTGTATTCAGCGTCTAAATCATCATAAAGCAAAATTGATATAGTTGTAAAAGATATAATCTTGTTAAACTGATTGAATGCTTTTTGCAGAATCAGATAGGGGTCTAGAGTGGAACCAAGGTCTTTGCTGATTTCAAAGAAAATTCTGTTCCTTTCAGCACTTTCTCTCAAGATTTCTTGATCTTCATGAATAGTTTTCATCATCTTTTCACGGGAGATTGCGCTGGAAATGTTGTGAGAAATGACTTGTAAGAATCTGTAATGCTTATTTGTGTTTATTTCGTCGTCTTCAACAAAGTTTCTGCTTACTATAAGGAAATAGGGTTCGCTGTTCTGTATAAACAGAGGAACACAATACATTTCACTATTATCTTTTCCATCATTGAACTCAAGAGTTAGTGGAGTGTCGTCACTACTGATACCAGCTAATGCAAAACTCCTTTTTAATTTAAGCCTGATACGTTCTGTTGCAGATTCAAACATTGATTCCAAATGATTCTGCTTAAGGTTGTGAGAAGCAATTATTTCGAATTTTTGATGTTTTGATTTGGTATTTTTGTTTTTATCATTTTGAGGGATAGTTTTTATAATAGCGGAACGTTTCATTCCGAGCTCTTTCGAGAGCTTTGATAAGAATTCTTCTAATCTGCCTTTGAAATCATTGGATTCAGAAAGAAGGTTAGACATCTGATAAAGAGCCGAGATTTCTTTTCTGTTGGTTTCTATTTTTTCCAAAAGTGTTTCTTTATCTATAAGACTAGCTATAAAGGCATTGATTCCACTAAGTTTTACTAAATCGCTGGTAGAAAAAGATTCCTGTTCTGTAGTGCGGTTAAGGTTTATTACACCTATAGTTTTTTTACTGATTGTTAATGGAACAGACATAAAAGAGCCGTTATCATCAGCGCGGCTTAGTTTAAGCTTAGAAGTTTCAGATTTAGCGTTATTTTTAAAAATTATTGGTTTCCCAGAACTAAAAACCTTTGCAGCTATTGAGTCACTTTTTGAAATCTTGGTTTTCTTGTCTTTTACTGCACCTTTAGCAAATACTGGGTGTGATGAGGAGGCATAAAGCTTTAAACTGTCATCTTCCTTGTTGTATACCATTATTGAGCCAAAAGCAGCTTTCATATAATCAAGAGTATACTGAATAATATTCTGAACCAGAAGACGAAGATCTGTAGCTTCTGCTGCTTTTTCAGCCAGAACTGCATAAAAGTTGTTTTCATTTACTGGGTTTTTACTCATTTTAGTCTTTCCTTCTATATTTAATAGCCAGAACAGTAAGGTCGTCATGAGCTTCTGTTCCTTCACGCCATTGCTGGCAGGCTGTGATTAATGCTTTAGTAATGTTTTTTGCGTTTTCCTGAGCTGTATTATTCAGTATATCTTTGATTCGATCTGTTCCGAACATTTCACCATTCTGGTTGTTTTCTTCATAAAGGCCATCTGTGAACATTACAAAGAAATCACCGGGGTTTAAAGTAAACTTTGTTGATACAAAGGGACTCAACGGAGGATCAAAAAGACCTAAGGGCATACCTGATTTGGGCGGTATTTCTTCGTTGATATTCTGGCGCCTTACAAGAAGCGGGCCGTGACCAGCAGAAGCAAATTCACACTCTCCATTCGAGGTGTTTATAGCGACAAGCTGGAGAGTAACGAATTTACCGTCCATTTCTTCCATTTCTGCAGAAAGATATTTGTTGGCTTTTCTAAGAATACTTATTATATTGGATTCTTCTGGAGCCAGGGTTTTTATAATAGTCTGAGCAATTGCCATTATTATTGCTGCAGAAGAACCTTTTCCTGAAACGTCTCCTAATAATACCAGCAGTCTTCCGTCGCAAAGTTTTACTGTTTCAAAAAGGTCTCCTCCAACTTCTTTTGCCGGACTGCTTTCTCCATAAATGTCTATTTCAGGCGGCAGACGATTAAAATCTTTTTCTGTCGGCATTAAAGACATCTGGATTTCTCTGGCATTCTTGTTGAGAAGTTCGCGTTCTTTTGTTTCGCTTAAATAGGTTACGTTGTTTAAACCAGCTGCTACTAAATCTGAAATAGCCTCAAGAAATCTTTTATCGCTTAAGGAGAAGGGTTTCATATTGTCTTTGTTGTTAACGTTTATAACGCCAGTAACCTTTTGGTTTGCGCTGCCAATTCCTGTTATTAATGGAACAGACAGAAGCGACTTGGTATGATAGGCAGTTTCATGCTGTTCGCAGAATAGTCTTTTTAAGTTTTCTCTGCTTTCCAAAGGAAAATTGTTTTGGATTTCATCTAAGTCTTTAATATTCTTTATATATAGTGTTTTCCCGTATTTTACTACCAGACCGGCAATTGAGTCTTCTATAGCCTGTTTTGTTTCATTGGGAACAACATTGCTGGAATGACCGTGACCTTTCTTTAATATAAGGTATTTTCTTGTCGGATCTACTTCCATATATGAAATAATATCTACTTTAAGATGGTCGGAAATGACTTTAATCATTTTATCCTGCATTATATTAGGTTCTGAAATGTTCTTAATGAGATCTTCAAATTCGCTTATAGAAGATATTCTGTTTGCAAAGGTATCTGCTGCCTGAAGGTGAAATCCTATTTTTTCTTTCAGTCTATATGAAATTATGTCTATTTCATCCTTGGTAAGCTGAGGATTTAAATCAGATTCATAAATGACTAAGGCACGAGAATATTTGCTGAAAGTAGAAGTTAATGGAAATATGTAACGGATAGGTAAATCAATTTCCTTATTGGTATTGTCTAAGGTATTGGTCTTTTTAAAAGCATCAAGTATTTCAGGGCAGTTAAGAAGTTGATCTATGCTAACCAGGTCAGGCGTCCATGGGTCAAGACTTACTGTTTTTTCTAAGCAGTCTTTGTTTCTTATGAAAGTGTAAATGGCGCCTGCATGCTGATTAAAGACTTTAGTTATAAAATCAGCTAAATCTTCAAGAATCTGCTTTATGTCGTTGGGATTATCCAGGAAGCTTATTCTGGTATCAATAACTTCGATAGTCTTTTTCAGACGGTCGTTCAAAGCTTTCCTTCTGGTCAGATTAAGATGGCTGAAATATAGACCAAGCTGATTCGCTATTAATGTAATAAGCTTCATCAAACCGTTGTCTTGTTCATTAAACATTTCCAAGGCCTGCTGCTGAGTAGGTATGATTCCTAGATAACCAAAGGTAATATCTTCTTCATTCAGATTTTTTTGTATATTGTTGTTTATTGAGCAGGGGAAAACAACAGGTCCAAAACTGGTTGTTACTTTGTCTTGATGGTCGTATATTTCTGTTTTTATTATGGAATCCAAATCATAGTTTTTGGAGTCTATAATCTGCATTCTTCTTTCTAATAGTTCTTGAAGGCTGCTATCGTATTCTCCTTCATTGTTTCTAGGTGTTATAATATATTCGTTATTATAGCCTGGAGCCGCTTTTTGAATAATTCCTATGGCGTTAAGAGAAAATTCTTTTTGTAGTTTTTTTAAAAGAGGTAAAAGAACTTTTTCGTCATCATCAAACCAATGCTTAGATTGGTTTTGTTTAAATAGTTGGTCATTGTAGCCAATCATCAGCTTTTTTGCTGATTTATAAGTTGATAATATATTTTGAAGTTCAATAAGAAGCTCTAGGGTTTTGGCAGGAGTTTCAAATTTTTTTACTACCATATTATTGGTTATATTTTCTTGACTGTTTTTTGAATCAGACATAAAGAAAAAGAATCCTTAGCCTTCGATTATATTATAGAATTTGTTTGCTTAAATAATCTTATCATATAGAGGCTTTGTTTTCTAGTCCCCCATTTGCTTAAGTTTCTATCTTTTTTCTCCTCTACTGTGTACATTATTATTTTCTTTTTTTTAAACTTTTTATAATTGCTAAAGTATATATATTTGGTATAATAAAATTATGTGAGGTTTTATATGAAAAGAACATGTGTTTTACTATCGACCATTGTTTTGGCTATTGGCGTAGCTACATGCCCTCATCTAATGAGTGTTAATGCAGCTGCAACAACATTTGATGATACTCAGAAGCAAGTTGAAAAATCTGCAGATTCAAATAATCTTGAAACTCAGGCTATTACAGCAACAGAAGGCACTAGCACCAGCACCAGCACAGGAACTAGTTCTGGTGTAGATTCCGGTTCTCAGAAAGTAGATAACTGGATTGTAGATGGCCTTACTTCATCCTCTACTGCTACCGATACTGCTACTGTAACCTCAACTGCAACTTCAACATCTACAGTAACTGCTACCGATACTGCTACTGTAACCGCAACTTCTACTGCAACAGTTACAGCAACTTCAACATCTACAGATACTGGTAAAACTGTAGAATATACTGTTCAGCCTGGCGACTATTTAATTAAGATTGCTAGTGAACAGATGGGCGACGGTAGCCGCTGGCAAGAACTTGTAGAATTAAATAAAGACAAATATCCGTCTTTACTTTCTAATCCAAATTTAATTTATGCTGGTTGGGTATTAACTCTTCCCGCTGGCAGCAAAGGCAATTCTGGCTCTAAATCAGGATCAAGCTCAACTCTCTCTGGCAGCGATACTATTAATGCAAATGGTACTGCTGTAGATGCAAGCGGATGGGGCAGTGCAAATCCATGTGATCCAATGCCTTCAAGAGTTAGTTCTGAATATGGCCCAAGAGATTTGTTCGGTCATAACTTCCACAATGGTGTTGACCTCCCAATTCCAACAGGTACAAGAGTTAATGCAATGGCTAACGGAACTGTAGTTGCTGCAAGCTTTGAACCAGGTGGTGGAAACTATGTAAGAATTAAATATGACAATGGTTACGAAACATTCTATTGTCATCTTAAAGGTGCTACTGTTAAAGCAGGTGACAGAGTTCAAGCTGGTCAACAGGTAGCAATTTCTGACAATACTGGAAAATATACAACAGGTGCTCACCTCCATATGGAAGTAAAAGTTAATGGTACTCGTGTAAATCCAAGAAAAGTTGTTAAATTGCCTTGATTTAAGTTCTTGATATAGAGGTTTGATTTTAAATGCTTAAAAAGTCCTTATTAACAATAGCTGTTTGTGGTGTTTGTTTGATGAATTCTTCAATTGGCCTGGCAGAAGAAGCCATAGCTGAACACAAGATGATTAATGGCCTTAGATACTATGAAACTATGTATAATGCTAAGCCATCTACAGAAATCATGCGTCTTAAGATGGGGTCTAGATCAGAAAATGTTGGTGGGCATAATGAAGATATTGAAGAACAAACAGAAGGTTTGCCTATGGCATTCAGACCTACTGTTAATAAGGACGAAGCCTGGATTCTCGACTCTATAAATGGTGCTTTAAAGCTTTTTAAAGCAGGAAAGCTTAAAAGGTATATCTCTTTAAAAGACTTTGGTGGCATAATACAAGACTTTGCAATTAGTAAAGACAATAAATTGTTTGCTTTTCTTAATGCAAAAACTGGTATGGTATATGTTACCGATGATAGAGGCAAGCTTAAGAATTCTTTCCCAGGATATGAATCTGCTCTATCTATTGAATTCGCATCAAATAATGACCTTTTAATAGTAAGCCCCTTGGCAAAAGGAGTTGTTCATGTTTCTAATGAAGGTGCTCCTTTGGGAATCTATGAAGCAGACCAGAGCTTAAGCAATTTCTCTACAGAAAAAGGTCTTTGGGGAATTGACTATTTTGAACCTACTAAGGCTAAGCTTTATGTTAGAAAGGGTTCAAATGTTAAAATAGTTAAAGAATTCGTATTTGATAAGTTTAAAGATGTTGAGTATAAAGGTGGAAATATATACGGTATTGATGCTGATGGTAATATCAGTTTCGGCCTTATTGCCTGTGATTCTAACGGTATAATTTATCGTGACAGAATTTATAAATGTACTCAAGATGGTAAAGTTCTTAAAGAATTGGATGTAATCGACGATCCTATTCTTTCTCCTGAACTTCCTCGTCATAGAATAGTTTATCCTGACGGAGATGTAATGACATTCTTCTGTAATGAATTAGAATATGCTATAAGGGTTTATTCTATGAAATAAACTATTTTGTTGTTGTTGCAAGATAGATAAAACACAATTGCCTGCCAGTTGATAATCTGGCAGGTTTTTTCTTTAGTATTGAAGAAAAGGCTAGTTAAGATTAACAAAAAAATAAAAAGAATGTACACAGAAAAGATATTAAAAAGCTTGAAATTCTTTGAATGAAGTGATATTATTAAGGCTCCAAAATGATTTGATTTATGAAAGGTGAATTATCATGGCTAATACAAAATCAGCAGCTAAGAATGCCCGTCAGGCAGTTCGTCGTCATGCAGTACGCGTTCAGGTTAAATCTGAACTTAAGACAGTTCGCAAAACTGCTCTTGCCGTAGCAGAAGAAGCTAAAGGCGAAGAAGTAGCAAAAGCAACTAATTACGCAGTAAAGAAATACGCTAAAGCAGCTTCTAATGGTTATATTCATCCAAAGACTGCTGCTAGAAAAATCAGCCGCATCATGAAGGCTGTAAACAGACTTCAGAAATAATAACCAGCTTTAATTTATTACTTTCTGGTGTATTACAACTGATATACTGTTAGCCATTTTACCGAGAGCGTATTAAAGTATGCTCTCGGTTTATGGTTTTTAGGCGGTTTTTAATTGATAAAATCTTACTATATTAGTTTGTAACTAAAATGTCGGCAACAAAGCACTGTATTGCTGATAATGGGTCAGGAGCGCCTGATTTTAGTTTGGAATCCAGTTCAATAATTTTAGGCCAGAAAGATGTTAATTCTGATAAAGAAAAATTCAGAGCCATATATAGATTTTTTATTTTACTTTGTAACTTCAAGTTAATCGCTTTTTCCAAGGGCTCTGGCAAATCTTCAGCAATATTTTGAATATCAGCCAAAATGTTCTTTTTTTCCTGATTGGATTTAAAATCTGATTTATCTGCATAGATTTTATATTTTCGCAATTGGTTGATAATTGGGTTAAAAAGGTCTGGTCTGTCTGATGATAAAGCATGAAAAAGCCTGTATTCTCTTATTTGTTTAATAAGCATGAACCAGATGCGTTGAACGGGTTCTCCTCTGTTGTTTAAAGCTTCAAGAATTCTTAAAGCTTTTGCAGTCTGCCTTTTTCCAAAGGCTTCCAAAAAGTCGAATGGAGTATCTTGCTTAATGTAGGCTACACTTTTGTTTACGTCAGTTATATCTATTCTGCTGCCAGGTTTGCTTAAAGCAAGCTTTGTGATTTCCTGATGAAGCAAGGCCAAATCTGAACCTATTAGTTCAATTAACTGGTCAGCTGCATCCATGGTTATTTCAGAGCCTAGTTCAGATGTTTCTTTTCTTATCCAGTCATTTAATTTATTGGCAAATGGAGCCCAAAAATCAATTTTATCTGATTGCTGTTTAAATGCAGAAGATATTTCTGTAGCTATTTTGTTGTCTTTTACAGCAAAAACTAAAATAGTTTCAATTGGAATACCGCCGCTTTTTAGTTTTTCTAAGAATTCTTTTCTCTGTTTTGCTGTTACTTCATCTAAATCCTGAATTAAAAATAATCTTGGACTTGGATTAAAAGAAAAGCTATAAATAAGGTTTATCAGTTCCGGTAGTTCTTTTCCTGTGCAAATAATTCTGTTTACGTTTTCAGACTGCTCTTCCTGTGGTACATAGACTTTTGCCAGCAGGTTAAAAGTTTTTTGTTTTAAAAATTGTTCAGGACCGCTGAAAATATAGACAGGACAAACTAGCTTTCTTGTTTTTATCAGCTTTTCAAATGATTGAATATCCATGAGGTTAGGGAGAAGGGAGTTACCCTATTCCCTACACCCTTTTCCCTATACCCTAATCAGTAGTGGTTTTTCATGAATGCCTTATAGGCACTTACACTATAATGATAATCTACTTTAGAGATTACTTCGAATGGAGAATGCAAACTGACTGTTGGTATAGCCATATCAACAACCTGAATATTGTTATTGGCTATCAGTCTGGCAACAGTTCCTCCACCGCCTTCATCTACTTTACCCATTTCTCCGAATTGGTAAGGAATGTTTTCTTCAGCCAGCATCTTTCTAATTTTGGCTAGGAATTCTATATCTACTTCAAGACTTCCTGATTTTCCGCCTTTTCCGCTGAATTTGCTAATCCATACACCTTTGCCTAAATAGCCACTGTTCAGTGGGTCATAAGCACTTTCGTAATTGGGGTCGATAGAGGCACTTGTATCGGCAGAAAATACCAAAGTATTGGTTATAACATTTCTTGAATCAGAGAAAGATATTTTGCCGTTTGTTGCTTCAGTGAGCATAGATATAATATCAATGATTAGGCCTGATTGAGCTCCATTAGGCCCTGCCGAACCAACTTCTTCTTTGTCCAGGAATATTACTGCGGCTGTATGTTCTGGAATGTCTATTTCAGACATGGCAGTGTAGGCGGCGTACACACAAGAACGGTCGTCATGTCCGTAGGCACCTATTAAACCTCGGTCAAAACCGATTTCTGCAGCTTTCATTGCAGGAACAGCATGTATTTCTGCCCAGGCTAAATCTTCTTCTGTGAGACCGAACTGTTTTTCTATTTCTCTTACAACCATGTTTCTAATGCGGTTGGGTTTGTCTTGTTCTGTTTTGGGGTCTGGTTTTGAACCTACCAATATATTCAGTTCTTCACCGGTGACTGCTTCATTTGTTAATCGCTTCATCTGCATTTTCTGGGCAAGGTGAATAGCGATATCAGAAATTGTAAATACTGGGTCTCCGGGCTTTTCGCCTATTACAAAAGAGTGAGTTTTTCCTGCTTTATCTACGGCAAAAATATGTAGAGAAAGCGGTATGGTTACCCATTGAAATTTTTTGATTCCACCATAATAGTGGGTTTTAAAAAGAGCTAAGTTGTCTTTTTCATATAAAGGAGTAGATTTTACATCAATTTTAGGTACATCTAAGTGGGCTGCAACTAGTCTAAGTCCTTCTTCAGCAGGTCTTTTGCCTATAATTCCCAAACAGATAGCACGATTATTGTTAATAAACATTACCTTTGTACCAGGTTTTAGCTTTTTGCCTTTTCCAAGAGCAGGAAGAGGTTTAAAACCCGCTTTTTCTGCTTTAGCCTTTATAAATTCAACTGTAGCTCGTTCAGTTTTACACTGAGAAATAAAGTTAAGATAATCGCTGCAGCGCTTATCCAAAAGCTTTTGGTCTTTTGGGGTTAAGCGGTCCCATGCACTGGTTACTTTAAAACTTTTTACATCATTTTTCTTAATATTTTTTTGAACCATGTAACCCTCCTTGAAAAATTTCTTAAGATGTTTTATGGTGTACATACTACTACTACAATTTAAAAAATACTAGTAAAGTAATAGAATAAAGTTATGGACAATAAAATATTAAAAACATTCGAAGCTTTTAAAACAATATCATCCGAACTAAAGTCTATAATTATTGGGAAAGACGAGCAGGTTGATAAGACTCTGATTTGTTTACTTGCTCGCGGCCATCTTTTATTAGAAGATATGCCTGGAGTAGGTAAAACATCTTTAGCTTCTGCCTTAGCTACTGTTATTGGCGGAACTTTTAGTAGAATCCAATTTACTTCTGATATCCTTCCCTTTGATATTATCGGCACTAAAATATACAAGAGACAGAGCGAAGTATTTGAATTTGTTAAAGGGCCTTTGTTTGCTAATATAATCCTTGCTGATGAATTAAACCGTGCCTCTCCAAAAACTCAGAGTGCTTTGCTTCAGGCAATGAATGAATTGGCTATCAGCTATGAAAAGCAGACTTATAATATGGCTGACCCCTTTATTGTTATTGCTACACAAAATCCCTGCGGTTCCAGCGGCACTTATCCTTTACCGGAATCTGAATTAGACAGATTTATGATGCGTATTTCCTTAGGTTATCCGAATGCTGAATTCGAAAAAGAAATATTATTGAAATA
>JAFXRA010000380.1 GCA_017526725.1 Candidatus Rifleibacteriota bacterium | reverse complement strand
GGCTTTGCCTCGTCCCACTTCTATTCCATTTCTTCAAAAGCGGACAGTCTACTCGCTCAACCTTATTCTCCTCCGCGGTCTCTGTTAATTACTGCCTTCGGATATACTTTGAGGGAACGAGCCTTGTGCGGAGAATAGAGGTCTCGCGTCTGCTGTCCGCCCCACGCTCTGCGCTGCCCACCCCACGCTCTACGCTCTCAATTCTCAATTCTCAACTCTAAGCTCCCATCAGCATTCTGACACGGTCTAAATCAGCCTGGGTATCAACACCTGTAGATTCTTTTGCTGCTGGCAACACTCTGATTTTTATTCCATAATACAAAGCCCTGAGCTGTTCTAGACTTTCAATTTTTTCTAAGGAACAAGCCGGCAGGCTAATCAGCTTTAATAGAGTTTCTTTTCTATATCCATAGACCCCGATATGCTTCAATGGCGCAAATCCTTCATGATTTCTCGGATATGGCAGCAGACTTCTTGAGAAGTATAAAGCATCTCCTTTTGCATCAGTAACTAACTTAACAGCATTAGGGTTATTTTCGTCTTCTTTTCTTAATGGAAATGAAAGCGTAGCCATTTCAACAGATGAATCAGCAAAAATATCTGCAACTCGTCTTAAGCCTTCGCCGTCAATCATTGGTTCATCGCCTTGAACATTAACATAAACATCGGCATCAGTTAGTTTTGCTACTTCACCTATTCTGCAGGTTCCAGAAGGCAGATTGGGATCTGTCAGATAAGCCTTGAAACCAGCTTTTTCAACAGCGTCTACAATTTCCTGAGAATCTGTTGCAACCATGACTTCATCAAAAGCACCGCTATTCATCGCAGCTTCAGCAGTTCTAACAATCAAAGGCTTACCATGCAAATCAGCCAACATCTTTCTTGGAAGTCTTGTAGAAGCCATACGAGCAGGCACAACGCCTATTACTTTATATGAATGTTTCATAATATCCCTTTCGGCTACAAATAAGTCAATTCGATCAACTGACGAATGTTGACTAATTCTTTACGTTTTAAAATGTTTTTAATAAAACCAGTAATATTCTTTTTATTTAAATTTGGAATTAGTTCGCGCATCTTATCAATCACAGCCGGTCTCATACCAAATTCTTCCACTCCGATACCAAGCAAGGCGATAAAGCCAGCTGGGTCAGACGCCATTTCACCACAGGCGCCAACCTTTATATCAAGTTTCACAGCTTCACTCACAAACTGATTCAAAAACCTCATAAATGGCATAGAAAGAAAATCAGCATAACCAGAAAGCTTTTCATTAGTTCTGTCTATAGCAAAGAAAAACTGCATTAAATCATTTGTTCCAACACTAATATAATTGGTATATTTTGCTATTTCATTCAACATAAAAGCAGTTGAAGGCACTTCCAGCATAATACCCCATTCAGGTACCTTTTCAGGCTTTATTTCATCTACTATTTTATTAAATAATTCTGATATTTTCTTTAATTCACCTGGTAAAGAAACCATCGGGAACAATATTCTGCAGTTTCCATACTGTGCGGCTTTGATCATTGCCCGCAACTGTGGTTCCAAAACATCGGGTCTTGAAAGAGAAAATCTGATAGACCTGAAACCCATAGCAGGATTATTTTCATCATTCAGAGGCAGATATTTTAAAGGTTTGTCAGAACCGACATCTAAGGTTCTTAAAACAACCGTGCCAGGAACACCCTTTACCAGCTCAGTATAAACCTCTGTCTGATATTTTTCTGAAGGAGAGTCCAGACTTTCCATAAAAACAAATTCGCTTCTGAACAAACCAATATGCTTAACCCCCAGCTTCTGCAAAGTTGGAATTTCCTCAACTCTGGCTACATTAGCCCCTATATGCAATTCTATTCCATCAGCTGTGGTTTCAGATTTTTTCAAACTGCTGCTGTCTTTTTCTAAAGTCTCTTCAAATGCAGCAATAACTTCAGATTTAGGATTAACAATTATTTTCGGAGAATTTCTGGTATCAATTATCAAAACATCACCAGTATTCACTTTTTCTGAAAAATCGTTAAGCCCAAATATTGATGGAATGCCTAAAGCATCAGAGAGTATCGCTACGTGTGAAGTTGCTCCGCCAGTATCTAAGCAAATTCCCCTCAGCTCGCCTCTCGCAAAATCGAGAAGTTCACTAGGAGTAACTTCCTGAGCAACCAGCACATAAGGCTTGCTGTCTACTTTGTCAGCAGGTTCGTCTAACCCAAGTAAATGGCGTAAAAGTCTATCGCCTACATCCTTAATATCTATTGCCCTTTCCCTTAAATATGGGTCAGCAATCGCAGAAAACTGCTTATGAATCTCATCAATTCGCTCTCTAACAGCACTTTCTACGTTAATTCTGTCTTTTTCAATTCTAGAAACCAATTTTGGTCTGAATTGAGGGTCTTCAAGCATCAACAGATGGGAATCAAAAATTGCAGCATACTTTTCACCATGCCGCTCTTCAGCACTTTTACGAAAGTTCTGAATGTCATCAGCAGTCTTTTTAATTGCAAAATCAAGTCTCTGAATTTCTTCAGGAATCTGCTCTTCAGTTATAGTTCTGCGTTCTACTTCAATACGCTTTTTAAATACATAACTGTGAGCAACGCAGGTTCCGCAAGAACCTATAATTCCTTTCTCAAAGATTTGATTTTGCAATCTTTTTGCCATTTATACTAATTCCTCACCGAAACCGCTGTCGATTAAAGCTGCCAAAGCTTCTACAGCTTCAACTTCATCGCTTCCTTCTGCAGTAATAGTAAGTTTCTGGCCTGGACCAGCTGCGAGCATCATTACTCCCAGAATACTTTTTGCGTTAACTTCAGTATCTTCCTTAATAAGGTCTATTTCAGAAGAATACTTGCCAGCCAGCTTTACTAGCAGTGAAGCCGGTCTAGCGTGTAACCCAAGTTTGTTTTTAATTTCAACTTCTTTTCTTTTCATTCTCAGGTCCTTATATAAGTATTCCCCAATGATAAAACATTAGGGCCAAAATTAGAAGCAGAAAAGAGATTAATAGAACATTAATTTTTTCTCTATAAGCCAGTGTACCTAAAGTAACCAGAATTAATGCTCCTAATCCCTGAACTACCTTTTCTCCGAAATAAAAATATTCCAATTTTAAATTGGCTAACAAAAATGGAGTATGAACGTTAATATGATTTGGAATCAGATAAGCAAGCAGAACCAATGTTCCCAAACGCAAAGTCTGTCTAATCTGCGGGAACTGAAACTGCTTCAGTTTCCTAATAACATTCATTCCATCATCATATCCCCAGAAAATTCCAGCAAACCTGAAATATAAATGGGGTAAATTGTATAAGATTAGAAATATAAACGGAGTTAATTTGTAGTTTCCAGATGCAAAAACTATTGCCAAAGTAGCTACAAACGGCCGCCAGCTATCCCAGAACAATCCATCACCAATAGCAGCCAAGGAAGTCATTAGCGCTTCCTTAGTATCATGTATCATTTCAGGATTAACAAGCTTGTCTCCATTGTTGTATTTTTCCTCCAGTGCTAAAGTAACGCCCATAACAATAGAAGAAAAATACGGGTTAGTGTTAAAATATTCAAAATGGCGCATATAAGCCAATTCTCTAGCATTTTTATCTTCGTAGATACTATCTAAACCAGGTGCTATCGAATATAGAAAACCCATACTCATCATGCCGCGATAATTCCAAGAAGCTTGCAAAAGAAAGCTTCTCAAAGCAATTTTAAATAATAGCCACTTTGATAAAGTCATTTTTTGCCTTTCTTCGGCTTCCTGGTCTTACTATAATAGCTGAGCATAACCATAAAAGAAGCAATAATTGCTATCCATATTTTCGAAGGGAATATGGTAAAAAGCAATATACCGCCTATAAAATATTTTATCTCTATTTTATTCTTTAAACACATACTTGCTAAAACAGAAAATCCTACAGCAGGTAAAAGCCCTTGAACAACAATAAACCCGCCGCTCTGAGCTATATTCATCATTCGGGTGAAGTATTTAAGCGGTTCAACGCCGAACCATATAATTAAAAAACAGAAAATAAATGCTTTGGTAAATGTAGTAAAACTGCCAATCAAATGCCCGAATCTTATGGCGCCAAAATTATTGTCTTCTATCTTCTGATTCACCCAGGAATCAATATTTGTATTCAAACGCCTTACAAACATATCCAGACTTCTGCCAAGCAAACCTAACCCAACAGAAATCAATAAGCCTACTGTATAACAAACTTCTCTTTCAGCATAACTGCTGTAATTGTGACCAGCACAAAAACCTAAGGCTACCGACAAAACTGAAGCCAATGCAGCATCTGGCGGAACATTCATTCCTAAAGGCAATTGTTCTATCCAAACCAGCTGAAGAATTACACCCACCATTAGTCCTAATTGAAGCCCTGCGGCATAATCTCCCAACATACTTCCCAAAATTAACCCCGTTAATGGAGCAGCAACAATAGGCTGAGAAATCATGCATTGAACAACGGCCGTCGAATCTAAATCAACTATGCCGCCAATTAATGCTACAATTAACGATACATTAAGGTGTTCCATCTAAAAATAACCCAATCAATGATGAGATGCCTTCCATTCAGTTTCAATATCAGAAAGAGCATAATCAATAGTTAAGTCTCCATTAAGAACTTTGACTATCTTATCACCCAAGGGTTCATAAATATCACTCTGATTAGGATGAGTATATGCTTTGCAGCTCATCTGAAGCTGTCTTATAAAAGTCTGTAAATATGGGTCTTTTTTTAGTTCTGGTGCTGCAAAAACTTTTCTTCTTGCCGGCAAACCATAATTTGCCATTGTAAAATTCTTTTGAATATCAAAATCAAACATAAATTTAGCAAATTTCAAAGCCGCATCTCTCTGCTTGGATTTGCTTGAAATAGCTATTGACTGACAGCCTATGGGAGAAAAAGTTCCTCTAGGACCGGCAGGAATCTGTTCAACACCAAGATTAGCATTATTGTCGCGAAATGCTGGACCAGCTATAATATCTCTGATAGCCCAAGGACCTGTAAATATCATACTTGTCTGCCCAGAAGAAAAACTCTTTATCATAGTTCCATAAAGTTTTGTAGAAAACTGCATTGGTGGAACTGCTTTTAACTCAGCCTTTATATGAAGAAGAAATTCCAAAGCCTTTCTTCCTGCATCTGATTTAATAAACAACTTGCCGTCAGAATCAAAATACTGTCCGCCAAAAGCAAAGAAGAATGGCTCAAAATACCAGCCGTTCGGGTAAATAAAGAAACCGTATCTGTCATTTGCAGAATCAGTCAGTTTCTCACATGCCTTCGAAAATTCATCGAAATCCTTGGGAGCTGGAATTGATTTTTCTCTGAAATGAGCTTTGTTGTAAAACATTGCCAAACTGTCTACAGATATCGGAATAGCCCATATTTTCTTGTCTACAGTAACAAATTCTCTTGCTACAGGAACCATATCTGCAAGTTCTTCTGTGATTTCATTTTCTTTTATCTCAGCTAAAAGACCTTTATTTACAAAAGTAGGAAGCCAGAATCTGTCTGTTCTGATTAAATCTGGTCCCTTTCCTTCCGAAGCCTCTTTAATAAATTTTTCACGGGCTCCATAAAAATCAACACTAGTTTCTTTAACGGTTATATTAGGGTATTTTTGGTGAAAAGCCTTCAAAACATCAGGCATAACCGCTGCTTCTCTGCCTTCCATAGTATTCCAGAATTCTAGAACTATTTTCTCTTCAGAATTGCTAGCAGAAGAATTTTCAGAACTACAACAGGCAGTTAAACAGATTAATGTTATGCTAATTATACTTACTAATATTATTTTTACGGGCTTAACCATAGTTCACCAACAAAATTCAGATATAAGAACTTAAATCTTTCTTAAATTAGTAAAACTCCCCTCGCAACTTATTATTACGAGGAGAGTTCTATTTTCATTTTAAGGTATTATTCACCTTTGCGTCCGATTCTTGTAGTATCAGACTTCTTGAATAAATGGAACTTATCTATCGGTATATTGGCAACAACTTTCTGACCTACTTCAACTTTTACTGTTGGAGCAACTCTTGCGTTGATGCTCAAACCATTGCATTCCAAATACAAATAGGTTTCTGCACCCATCGGTTCCATCAAGTCTACTTTGCAGGGAACCTTGAGACAAGGAACATCTTTTGCCTGATCATCAATAAGAATATGTTCTGGTCTGATACCTATTCTCATATCATCTTCCAGACCATCAGCCTTGAAGTAATCTGCCAGGTTGATTTCCCAATCAATCTTTCCAACTTTTGTTTTAGGAAAGCTTGTATTCATTACTGAACGGGTATCTCTACCTGTATATATAACTAAACCAATTGCAGTTCCTGAAGCCAACACTG
>JAFXRA010000379.1 GCA_017526725.1 Candidatus Rifleibacteriota bacterium | reverse complement strand
TGGATCGGCATGCAGGAGTTGTTTCCTAAAAAATAAAAGGCCAACCCTTTCGAGTCAGCCCATATATATAATCACCCCGGAGCTTAGCTTCTACGGGATGGTAAAAAAGGAGTTCGTAAATGAACTCCTTTTTTTTACGAGTTTATACTTGCTCGCAAAAACAAGGGGCTGCCTTGTGATAAGACAGCCCTCTGTATTAAGGAGTGGATAGGAGTCGAACCTACCAATGATGGTTTTGCAGACCAGTCCCTTACCGCTTGGGTACCACTCCGTGTTTGTCTAATATACCAAAAAGGTAGGGTGATTGTCAAGACAGCCTGGGTTCTCATTGCGTAAAATTATAAAGAGGCAGCGCATAATGTATTGATTAATTTTTCTACAACAATTATTATAATAGAACATATATTAAAATCGGAGATATGTTATGAAGACTAGCAAACGTTTTACTCTCTCTCTCTCTCATCTTTTCCTTCTTTTTAGTTTCTTGTGAAAACTTTCTAAATGGCTCAGAAGTTAAATCTCAGTTAGACAGTATCATTAAAGAAGCTAATGCGCCAAAGGTTCAGATTTATATTAAAGCAGATGAAAATGCAGGTTCAGTTTCACCGGCAGGTTTGTTTGAATGCAAACTGGATTCAAGCTTTCTTATTTTATTTGAACCACAAGATGGTTATGAATTTTTAAAATGGGAAGCTGTAGACAGAAATACTGGGGACCCATTAACAGGGGCTGTAGCTTTTGAAGACGAAACAAAAAGCGAAACCCGTGCAACCGTAAAAAAGAATATAGAAAACATTCGTATTCAACCGGTCTATGTTACTCTTCCTTCCATTGTTTCAACAGCTCCTGCCTATAGTGATGCAGGTGTTTATGCAAACATGCCAATTGAAGTAACTTTTAATATCCCAATGATTAATGAAGACGGTTCCGCAGTGAATTTTTCTTTTGATAATATTTCGATACAAGCAGCTGGAATTGGTATAAATAAATATTTTTATGACCCGGAGCTTAGCTCGGATGGAAAATCCTTAAAAATTGTTCCAAAAGCTTTGGAGTTTACAGAGTATATTTTAAAAGAGGGCAAAAAAGCCGTTGATGTTCAGGTTACTTTTAAAACAGAACTGATAAGTATTGTTTTGGGCGAAAAGGCTTATAGCTTGTTTAAGAATTCCAATGCGGTATTCACATATAAAGTGAATTCAACCTTAGAGAAGGGACTTCCTGAATGTGATAATTTAATCGTTTCTACAACTCAAGATGGAGCTAATCTTCCTGTTGAAGGTAATTCGGAAACTCAGTTTACCAGCCTTGCTGTTATAAACGAACATGCAGTTGCTAAATATGTATATTTACACGGAGAAGCTTTTGATGCTGACAGTGGTATAAAATCAATTGTTCTGGAAGAAACCCTTCTTAATGCTAAAGATGGGACTGGTGTGAATCACATTACTAAGAAATTTGTCTATGATACAAAGGATTTGGAAATAATTAGAGAAGAAAACAAACAGATTGAGTTTAAGCTGCAGCATGAACTTAGCGTTGATGACGGCCGTTTTTCTTTAGAAGTATATGCAGAAGATTATTGCGGAAACAAGAGTACAATCACAAAGTATATGCTCATTAAAGATACTTATATAGGTATTGATGATATCTATGTGTTTAATTATCTGTTTGATGTACAACACGATATGGGTTTTACTTGGGCCGATGTAAATAAGACACAATTTGCAAACGAAATAAATAATGTTAAAATTATGATACGGACAGATTTGGGTCAATCCTGTTTTAACGGAGGTTACTACATACCTGTCCCCGTTTATAATAAAACACGTTATGGTTCATTTGACTATCCTCTTGAAGATTTAATTGTAGAATGTGAATACATTTCTAAGGAAGGTCCTGTACACCCAAGAATGGTTATAAAAGAAAGTAAGCTGTTATACGATGATAAAACTTCAAAATACTGGGCTTTAGAGAACGGTCTAAATGTTGATTCTGTAGCCGGCTTAAAGTTTAAAATCAGAATAAGTGATGATTTAGGTTACAGTGAAGAAAAAGAATTTCAATTTCCATCTATTCCAGATAATATTAAGGAAATAAGAAAAAATGGTTCTATTTTTGATGTGTATTTAAATTCCTATGTACCATGTAACGGATGTGTATCATTTTACACATCTGGTGGTACAGTCTGCTGGCGCTTAGAGAAAAACGACGGCACGGAACAACATGCAATCATTGGGAGTACTTATTCTAAAGATATTTCTTTATATAACTATGAAGAAAAATTTAGTTTGTTTGGACCTTTACATACTTTAGCTGTAGCAGATTCTTTTACAGTAGACAGTAATACAGAAAATGGGGAAGAAGCGTTAAATCTGCTCGTTCCTGCCGTTACTTATTCTCCGGGGGCTCCTGGTTCAGGTTCAGTAATTGTTACCATGAAATTTAATGATCAGGTATGGAACTATTGGGATGAAATTCAATTTGACGATTTGTACTTACAATATTCTGATCCAAAGACTGCTAAAAAACCGCATTTAATAACAAAAAATAATTCAACTTATGTTTTTGAAGATGACTATGGATTAGGTTATACTGATGGT
>JAFXRA010000378.1 GCA_017526725.1 Candidatus Rifleibacteriota bacterium | reverse complement strand
GCATAGTTTCTTCGTCATCTGAATCCAGAGATGATGAATCAAATCTCATCATTTCAATTTCTGGTTCGCTACCACTTTCTAAGTTGTCGTAGCTAACTTGCATTTCGGCTGAATCTTTGCTGCCTGCTGAAGAATATTCTTCGTCTACGCCGTAGCTGGGTAAATCTTCATCTGAACTTGCTAAAATGCTGTCGCCGCTGATGTTTTCTCCGCTTCCGCCGAAGAAGAAGTCTGCACCAAGTTCCTGTTGGAGTATATTCATTTCAGAAGTCATAAACTCTGAATCATTACTATTTATAGAAGCAAAATCTTTTTCGTTGAACATTTCTGAGTCTTCAAAAATATTAGAAGACTTTGGTTTATCAAAGCTCATATTGTTATTTGAATTCTTCCTGTTGTTAGAATCCATAGCCATGAATCCTTCAGGCACATCAAATGAACTGCCGCTGCTGAAACTGTCGTTCGATGGCTTCATCAAAGGCTGACTCTGTTTGGCTGTGACCATAGGCGTATTATTGCCGCCTTTTCCTCCTAAGAGGAATAAGGGCAATTTATCTTCTGCAGCAGATTTGGCTTTTCTAGCTATATATTCGCTTCTGCTTTCCATGTTAACAATGGGCTGCAGGTTGCCATTTGCTTTACCAGCCTGGGCCATTTCTGTGCGCATTGTTCCCATATCTTCCTTTATTCTTACAAATAAACCGCAGACCTGATTTCTTGCATAGGTAGAAATCTGAGTCTGTGCTTTTTCTGTAAAATCAGTTTTCTGGTATTTCATGCTTTCAGAACTCTTGTCTACAAAAGCACTGACAAGGTGAGTAAACTGCTGGGCGGCATTTCTTACCTGTGAGTCACCGATAGAAACAGTGTTGTCTACGCCTTTAACAGTGTTGGAAAGTGAATTAATCTGAACGTATATTTTTTCTCTAGATGGCTGAGGTAGATTAATCAATGGAAACTGTTTGATTGCAAAATGGTCAGAGAAACGCAGAGTTTCTTTTATTGTCTGTTTTATACCGGTAAGGCCTGAATCAATCTGCTCGCTGCTGCTTTTAATATTTAATACAAGACCTTTAAAAGATTCACTGTGAGACCTTATATTGGTCATAAGCTGTTTTGAAGCCTGAACAAAAAGGTCTAATTCATTCATGTTAAGAGAAGGAATTATTTCATAAGTTTCATAAGAGGCGCGAGCCATTTCCGTCATGTTTTCAAGGCAGGCAAGATATTTCTGACTTGTTAATAACTGGGCGGCATTTATAGCTCTGACCTGATCTATTTTTTTATCAAGTGTTTCCAAGGTCGACTGACCTGGAGACATAATAATCTGCTTCAAATCTGAAAGACCTTGTCCTACAGCGTTGTTGCTTTTTAATACTTCACTGACGGAAAGGGCAGAATTCTTTATGTTCTGCATATATATCTGAGTGTCTATTACATAAATTTTTTGGAGTATATCTCTGGCAGAATTATCGTTATATCTTGAACTAATGGCACGGCATATTTGTTCCAGCTTGGCTTTTGATTGTCCGTAATGGCTTTGAGCAAATTTATAGGCATCTAAATTTGTTCCATTAATATTTCTCTGCTGGAAATCATTTAACTGAATTTGTACTATTCCACGGTCTTGGTTACTATTATTGTTATTATTTTTTGAGTTTTTATTGGAACCAAATAAACCAGCATTTGCAGATACTGTCGCAAAAGTTGCAAAGAACGCGGCTAATAACGCAATTTTGGCCGTAGTTCCACCGCCAAAGAACAGTCTACTATTACGATAATTTGAATTTGTTTTGTTTATGCCAATTATTCTGTCAGACATATTGCCTCCAAACGGACAGTCTTTTTTTGTATTATCGGCATTTTTATTGTTTTTGTTAATTCTTAGAGTTATAGGTTATAATTATTATTAGATTTAAAGTCAGAAGGGTGAAATAAAATGAAGGCATTAAATAAGGTATTGGTATCTGTTCTTTGTTCAGCTCTCTGTCTAGCTGCTATTTCTGCTGAAGCTGCCAAAAAGAGTGAAGCTTCTGCAGGTGCTAAAAAGCAGACTACAAAGCAGGCAGGGAAGAAAACTGCAAAAAAAGAAAAAAAAGCTGAAAAACAGAAAATAGTTCCGACAGATAGCTTTTACGACAAGATATGGGATAAGTTTAAGGTTGGGAATAAAGCTGACAGAGCGGATGTTGTTAAGACGCTGAAAAAAATAGTTAAAGACTCTCCTGACGAATATATGGCTTACTATTATCTTGGAATTATGAGCAACGAAGAAGGCCAGAGCGGGCCGGCACTGAAGTATTTTGAATATGCACTGGCAGGTTACCCAAAATCTGCTGATATTAACATCAGAATGGCAAAAATACTAGACGAAAAGAATAAAAAAGAAGAAGCGAATGAACACTATGTAAGAGCTCTAACCTTAGACAATAATAATCCTGATGCTCTTTCCCGAGTCGGTATTATGGAGCTTGAAAAGAAAAACTATGAAAAAGCTGCTGAGTATTTGAAAAAAGCAAAAGAGCTTCAGCCTGACAATTCGGCCACTTTAAGGGCTTTGGGAGAAGTTTTGCTTGAACAGGGCAATTACGTAGATGCTATAAAAATGTTGAATCAGGTTTTACTCTTTGATTCACAGGATGCAAATACACATCTTTTGCTTGGCAGAGCTTACGAAAAGAATAATAATCCCGAAAAGGCTGCAGAACATATTGAATTAGCCGGGAAATACGGCAAAAAAGACGCTGCAATTGTTGAAGCCATTGGTTACGATATTGCCCGCAATTATACTAGATCAGGCAAATATGAAGAAGCTTTGGCGGCGTATAAAAAAGAAATAAAGAAGAATGATGACCCTGCTTTGGGGTATTACGAAATGGGCGGAGTGTATGAAAGCTTAGAAGATGAAAACAATGCTTTAAAAGCTTATCAGAAGGCTTATGAACTAGATAAGAAGCAGATTCAGGGTATTTTTAGAAGTGCAGAAATATATCAAAAAAGAAACGATAAAGCTAATGCTGAAAAGATGCTTAAAATACTCAAAGGCAAAGCAGATTACAAAGAACAGGCTGCCGAGATGCTTGAAAGTCTGAAGAGAGACGAAAAGGAAAAAGCCGAAAATGAATTGAAGGAAAGATTAAGCAGTAAGAGCACTAAAGATGCAGATTTGGAAGCGGCTTACATAGAAAGTTACGAAGCCAACAAGAAAGACTCTTCTATTCCAGAAAAGCTTTATATTCATTATAAAGAACGAGGTTATTACGAAGAAGCTATAAAATGGTATAGAAAATATGCTAAGGTTGGTGGGATTACTGCTGTAGAAAAGAAAAACGTAGAAGAAGACCTTAAGAGTAGGCTGGAACAGGATAACTACTATCTGTTTGGTGATAAGAAAGAAGACAAACCAAGCAGTTCAAAGGTTGCAAGTGATGATCTTATGAATCTCGCTTTTAACGGTGATAATGACAGACAGAAAGAACTTGCTTTGCAGATTTTGGCTTCTAGAAAAGATTATAAAGAAGACAGAAAAGTCATTGAAGGTTTGGTGAACTTTTACGAAGAAAGGGGT
>JAFXRA010000377.1 GCA_017526725.1 Candidatus Rifleibacteriota bacterium | reverse complement strand
ATTATGAAGTTTTCGAGAAGACTTTCAAGACTGTATGAAAAAATGCCTAATACTCCTGAGTCATCTTTGTTATTAGATTTCACTTATGGTGTTGATGATTTGTGGATATATTTTGATAATAAAGATTTAGATGGAATTAGAAAAGTTGTTGAAAATCTTAATTCTAAATATGCCTTGTTATATAATACTTTTAAAGATAGAGACCCGTCAAGACATATCAAAAATATTGAAGGCAGATTAGACTTTCTAACAGAGTATTCCGAACCAAATAAAAAATTAGAAGGTTTTGCTATAAATGTTTTAATTAATCTCTTAGAAAACGATTTAGCAAAACTTAATGAAGAATTATCTGCTTCTTTAGCAAGCTCAACTTCCGAAATACATTAAAATGAAGATTCTTTACGTAATAAATGCCCTAACTGTTGGTGGCGCTCAAATACTGCTTTTAGACTTGGCAAAACATTTAAACCGAGACTCTAATAAAATAATTATAGCAGCATTCAGAAATGGCCCATTAATAAGCAAATTTCAAAAAGAGGGTATAGAAGTAAAAATACTCGGAGAAGAGTTATTTGATTTTATAGCCTGTTATCGTCTTATAAATCTAATAAATTCTTTCAAACCAGACCTGATTCATACACATCTTTTCAGAGCTACAGCATGGTCTCGTTTTGCCAAATTGCTGTCAAAAGCAGATTCTAAGCTTATTACAACAATTCATGGAACAGAAACAGCCCTTTACCATTTAGTAGAAAAATTTATGCAGTCTATTTCCGACTATATTATTTTTCCAAGTAAGCATCTGGCAGAGTGGTATTTTGAATCTATAAACAAAACGGAAAAAAGCAGATTTAAGATTATTTATCCAGGCGTAGTAATAAATAAAGCCAGAGATTATAAAAACCAGAACAAGGTGATTATCGGGACTCTATCAAGGCTTCACGAAGTAAAAGGTCTTGACACACTGTTAAAGGCAGCAAAAATTCTCAACGAAAGAAATAATCAATTCGAAATAAGTATCGGCGGCGGCGGTAAAGGTAAAGAAACTCTAGCCAAACAAGTTAAAGAGCTTGGCGTAGATAAGATTTGCTATTTTGTTGATGATATTCCGGATAAATCTCAATATCTTGAAAATCTCAGCATCTTTGCGGCACCATCACGAAAAGAAGCATTCGGAATAAACATCTGCGAGGCAATGGAACGAAGCCTGCCTGTTGTGGCAAGCAAAGTCGGCGGTATTCCGGAGGTTATAGAAGATAATATTACAGGCATTCTATGTAAGCCCGATAATCCTGAATCGCTGGCAAAAAGCCTTGAAATCTTAATAAATGACTTTGAAAAAAGAAAAGAACTAGGAGAAAATGGCAGAAAAAGAGTAGAAAAACTATTTAACAGGGAAGAAGCAATGAGAGAACATTTAGAATTGTACGAAAGTCTAATAAGAAAAAAGAAAATCCATTTTGCAATTTCCTCAAGAGAACTTGGCGGTGGAGAACGTCTTGCTATCAATCTAATAAAGAATCTTCAAAAGCGAGGCTGGACTGTTACTGCTACCTGTGCCGGAAATCCGCTATATTCAGAATTGCTCTCAATGAACGTAAAATGCTCTGTTGCCTCTATGAATTTAGGCGGAATCATGTTTGCCGCGAAATTATTCAAAGATATAATTACAATAAAACCTGACATAATCAGTTCTCATCTAAACAAAGCAAGCCTGTTTTCAGGTATTCTAGGCAAGATTACCGGCACAAAATGCATTTCTCATATACATGGCTTGAATAAAAAAATATACTATCAGTTCAGCGACAGGCAGATAGCCGTTTCAAACGCTGTTAAGCTACATTTATTAGAACAGAATGCTGACGAATCTTCCCTCATTACCATAAACAACTGTATAGATAAACCTGCAGTAGGAACTAGAGCATTTCCTGACAGACCGTTAAATATTTCAATAACAGCTAAACTGCATTTTAATAAAGGGCATGAATGGGCTTTAAAAGCAATTTCAGAGAATATTTCTCAAATAAAAACAGGCAAGATACATATTTTTGGAGATGGACCTGAACGACAAAACCTTGAAAATCTTTGTAATTCTTTAACCAATTTAAAAGAAAAAGTAGTTTTTCATGGCTTTGTAAATGACCCGTCTCAATACTACGACGATATAGACATAGCTCTGCTTCCTTCATTAGGAGAAGGAATACCCCTAAGTCTTCTAGAAGTCATGAGGCTTGGAATACCCTGTATTGCAACAAACGTTGGAGGTATTCCAGAAATAATTACCAACAATGAAAGTGGAATTCTTATAGAGCCAAAAGATGAGAAAGCTTTAATTGAAGCCATCAATAATCTTTCTCAAAAAGAAAACTATGAAAAATTCAGCAATAATGCTTTTGAACGTTTCAAAGCTGTTAATAATCAGGAAAAGATGATTGATGACTTCGAAAACGCATTGTTTGAGTTAATAAACAATTAAGCTGTATGAAAAAAATAATTTTTGTTTCGCCTGTTAATTATGACAGTTTAAAACAGCGTCATCAAGGGCTAGCTCTAGAATTAGCAAAAAATAATTTTCAGATATTTTTCATAAACCCGCTTTACTCAAACGGATTCTCTTGCAAAATTCGAGAAAGAAACAAAAATTTGAAAATAATAGATTTAAAGATACCTTTTAAAGCAGTTTCCTACCCCTTAATTCAAAATATTACAGCTAAAATAGCTCTTAAATTAATAAAAAAGAAACTGCACCTTAAAACTTCGGATTGTATTCTTTGGCTGGCAGAGCCTTCATGCGCCGAGTTTACAAAAGAAAAATGGAAAAAAGCAATATATGATTGCTGCGATCTTCATGGCAATTTTCCAAACCAAAGAACAAAAGCCTGGCATGAGTATGAATCAATTATTGCTGATAAATCAGATTTAATAACAGTTTCACACCCATTCATAAAAGAGCATTTTACAAAGTGTCAGCAAAACAAATGCTTGTTGCTGCCAAATGCTACTTTCTTTCAAACCGACAAATTTACTCCTAAAAAAGATTATAACAGCAAGATAAAGCTGCTATCTTCTGGAGCCCATTATGAATGGGTTGATATAGATTGGTTAGAAATGCTGACAAAGCTGGAAAATATTGAACTTCATATAGCTGGCAAAGGCAGAGGCAAAGCTTTTACTCTGTTATTACAAAATAAAAAAGTAGTTTTTCATGGTGAATTAAATTCAAATCAGCTTTTACAACTTATGAAGGAATGCTGTATTGGTCTCATTCCATTTAAAAATATAGAACTGATAAAAGGGGTTGACCCGATAAAAGCTTACGATTACCGCACTGCAGGACTGCAAATATGGGCACCGGATATCGAATCGCTTCATTCCAATAAATATATAAATTATTTCATAAAAGATGCTGAACAAGCAAAAGAAGCTATTGAAAATATGAAAAAGATAAGGTTTAATAAGGTTTTAGAGAATATTCCCACTTGGAGTGAAAGAATGAAATTGATACTGCCGTATCTGTAATATATCAACCCTATTTTTTAGAGGTTGTCCGAAAACTAATTTTTAAGTCCAAATTAGATTGTGCTAATTGCCTACACATTTGTCATAAAAAGGATAGCGTATGGGCTTTAGCCCTGAAAGCTATACGTTTATGACAATGAGTAGGCTACAAAACAAATAAATACTGATTCTTCATCAAATTTCTAGTTTTCGGCCAACCTCTTTTAAAGGGGATAATTATACCTCTATGACAAGAAAAAATAAAACAATACTACTAACAGGCTTCTTTGGTGAAGGGAATATGGGTGATGAATCCATATTGAAAGCCATTTGCGATAATCTTCCTTCTGATATTACCCCCATAATTACAAGCGGTTCTAAACAAGATTTCGGAATAAGCATTCGCAGACGAGGCATTTTTTCCTGGCCGAGTTTTTTAAAAGCAGCTTATAACTCGCCTATAACTCTATTTACAGGAGGAATCCTACAAGATTGGTCATGGGAAGGAGTAACCTTCTTTGCCTATAGAATCATTGCTGCAGCCAAAATGAGCTCTACACCGGTATTATTCGGCACAGGGTTAGGACCTCTGCGTTCTGAAAAAGCGAAAAAACTAGTAAAAAAGGCTTTGTCTTTTGTAAAAATAGCCTATGTAAGAGATAAAACCTCTTACGATTTATATAAAAGTCTGCTGCCAAACTCGAATGTAAAGCTTGGTACAGACTGGACATGGCATTTTCCTATAGTGAAACAGAATAAACATGACTCAAATAGACTAGTTGCAAATCTAAGAGAATGGAAAGACAGTAGTCTTTTAAACAAAGCCCTTGAAGAAATTAATGCTTTTGAAGGCAGCAAAATAGGTTTGGCGGCTAGAAAAGGTGATATAAAATTACTTCAGACTATTCCAAATATGTCTGAAATACTCTGCCCAAATCGTTTTATCGAGTTTTCTCAAAATTGTAAAAATTGCAGTCATGGAATTGCAATGCGATACCATGCGGCTTTGGCTATGTTAAGAGCAGGATTGCCGGTTAAACTTGTCTGCTATGACGACAAAGTAAAAGACTTAGCTGTTTCTGCAGGAATGGTTTTAAATAAAAATAGCATTTCTTTAGATTTTAATACCCCAACCTGCGATTTTTTTAGTAAAAACGAAGAATTATACTTAGAAATGAAAAAATCATTTCTAGAAGTCATAAAACAAAAATATGATATAATTTAAAAATCATGAGTATTCTTTCAGACATATACTGCACCCTAACCACACTCGAAAGAGAATTCTTTGAAACCTTTGATTTCTTAAAATACCGAACAAAGGCAAAAGTGATATCTGTAGGCAATTTAAGCATGGGCGGCACCGGTAAAACCCCTGTATTATTTCAATTGTTAAAAGAATTTCAAACTCAGCAACCTCAGAAAAAACTGCTCGTCTTAACAAGAGGCTATAGATGCCCTTGGGAAAATTCTTTTTATGAATTAATCGGAACAGGCGACCAACCCTTTGAACTAACCGATGAGGCTTTAATGCTGAACAAACGTTTTCCAAATATTCCGGTATTAGTCGGCAAAAACAGACATCACGCCGCAATAATAGGCGAATCTAAATATAAACCAGATTTAATACTATTAGACGACGGTTTTCAATACCGAAGATTATACAAAGATTTTGATATAATACTCTGGGATTCAATGTCTAAGCCTGAAGAAGCTCAGCTTATTCCTTCCGGAAGATTAAGAGAACCTATTGAACGTCTAAAACAAGCTAAGGCCATATTATTGACCAGATGCGAATCAGCTTCAAAAGAACAAATAGAATACTGGTTGAAATGGCTTGATGAAAAAGCCCCTGGAATTCCTGTAATAAAAACCCATACTCTCTGCGAAGGGCTGTTTAAGCATAACGGCGAACTGGCAAATCTTGATAAAAATACAAAGCTAATGGCGTTTTCTGCCATAGGAAGACCGGAAAGCTTCTATGCGCAGTTAGAACAATGCGGCTATCAGATATCAGCCAAAAAAGAGTTTCGAGACCATCACAGATTTTCTGAATCTGAATTAGAAGATTTGCTGAAAGAAGCATCTAAAAGCAGTCTAGCTCTAGTCTGCACAGAAAAAGATGCAATAAAAATAAAGTCTGAAATGGCTGAGAAAATGGATTTAAACGTTCTTAGAATAAAGTCAAAACCTGTTTCTGGCAGAAGATTTCTAGAAGAACTTGGACTAGATAACCCTCTTTGTTAAAGAGGGATGTCATGCACAAAGTGCATGACAAGGAGATTTTTTAAACCGTTAAGTTTTCGGACTTAGCTTTGTACTGTTTATTTAACTTCTCAAAAATCCCCTTTGTTGCTATCGCAATCGTTCCCCTTTACGACTCGCAGACCTCCTGTCGCTCGCTTGCACGCCGCCATCCTTGGCGGCAGTGAAAAAGGGGATATCAAACAAAAAAATCCCTCGCTTATTAATAAATAAGCAAGGGACTCTTTGTAAGCTTTGTTTATACTAAATTAGTCAACTTTAACTTCTTCAGGTACAACAACAACTTTGAGGTGAGCTCTTACATCGCCAGTGAAGCGGATGGTAACAGCATGTTCACCAGTTTCCTTAATATGGTCAGCAACGATAAGCTTCTTATCTACATCAACTTTAGCGAGCTTGCTGATTTCTTCAGCAAGTTCAGCACTTGTAACAGAACCGAACAAGCGGCCTTTGTCGCCAGCTCTCTTAGTGATTGTAACAGTAAGACCTTCAATCTTCTGGGCCATATCAGTATACATAGCTTTTTCTTTTGCAGCCTGTTTTTCCCAAGAAGTCTTCATAAGCTGAAGATGTTTCTTAGCGCCTTCTGTTGCAAGAATAGCTTTATTTCTTGGGAAGAGGTAATTGCGTGCAAAACCTTCTGCTACGTTCTTTAATTCGCCTTTTCTACCGACTCGGGGAACGGTATCTATCATTAATACTTCCATTTTTTTCTCCTGAGTAATTATCAAAAATCAAAAAAGTCATCGTCATCAGAATTATCTGTGACTTCTGGTGTTGATTTCTTCAGTCTGAATTCAGCCCAAACATCAATCAGCCCAAGCCAAATCATAAACTGAGAGAACATCAACGCTATAATCGATAAACCGACTCTTGTCACTAGTCCCATCTTGTATTTGTCATACATGAAGAACAACAATGAAAAGCCTATAATCAGATAAAGAATATTGCTCATTATAAAGCAGTTAGCACCCAATATCTGAATTATTTTTCCACCAGGTAATCCTTCTATACCGCCAATCAGGAAATATAATACCCAACCTATGATATATAACCATACCAGATTCCAGTCAAAGGTCCAATCCTTAAAGGCTGGAAACGGCTCGACTTTATAGCCGAATTTCGGACCTAGCCAAGAGGCTAAGGCATAAAGAATCCCAAGTGTTACCAAGTGCCATAAGAATATCGTTGTACTTGGTATAAGCAAGAAAGCCTTATCAGCAACCTTATTGAAATTTTCTCTTAAAGTTTCAATAGACTCTGAGTATTCAGAATTTTCTATCTTCTGGGCTTTCATCCGTTCTTCTACAACGGTCAACTGCTTTTCAAATTCATCTTTAAAAATCTGAATAGCCTGTTTCTGTCTTTCCGGGGTATTGATTATCGTCCAACACCCACAGGAAAATGCCGTTGATGATAACAGTGCCAAGCATACTGCGTTAAGCGGAGTAAATTTCGACTTAACAGCAAAGTATAGAAATGCTACAGGCATTATAAACAATGCTATAAGCATGAGAAACATACTACGGGTTTAACTTCGTAATTAGACGTTAGCGAAAGGAAGAAGAGCCATATTGCGAGCACGCTTAATGGCAGTAGTAAGATGTTTCTGATGAGCAGTGCAAGTACCAGTAGATCTGCGGCTGGTGATCTTGCCACGGTCATTGATGTATCTTTTTAGGCGAGCAACGTCTTTGTAATCGATAAATGTAACTTTGTCTTTACAGAAATGACATACTTTTCTATGTCTATGTCTTTTAAATTCGGTCATTTTATTTCCTCCGATAAATCGTAAATAACATGCAATTAATTATACATTAGAATGGAACAGCGTCATCGTCGTCTGCTGGAGAGAAGTCTGCTGCGAATCCAACATCATCGCCGCCTGCATTGCCTTCATCCATTGCATCACGACCAGAAGCAGAGCCCAAGAACTGAACGTTGTCTGCAACGATTTCAGTGATAGTGCGCTTTTGTCCATCCTGAGTTTCGTAACTGCGATTCTGCAATCTGCCTTCTACCAGAACAGGTCTACCTTTACTAAGGAATTTTGCACAGTTTTCACCAGTCTTACCCCATACTATAATATTGAAATAACTGGTTTCTTTTTTGAAGTCTCCGTCATTTCCCTTATAAGTACGATTAACAGCAATACTGAAATTAGCAACTGAAGTGCCTTGAGCAGTATGCCTTAATTCAGGATCTCGAGTAAGATTACCAAGCAAAAATACTTTATTAAGATTGCCAGCCATAGTAGATTTTCTTTTACTGACCGCGAACGGTAGTCATGAAGCGAAGAATAGTCTGATTGATCAGATATGTTCTTTCGAGTTCTTTTAAAGCTTCGCCAGTAGCCTGGAAGTTAATGAGAACATAGTTACCTTCAGTGTGTTTTTCTACTGGATAAGCCAGAGGACGGCGACCCCATTTGTCGATTTTTTCGACCTGACCGCCATTTTTGGTAATAGCATTTTCTACTTTACCAATTAAGGCATCGAGAGCTTCGTTTTCGATACCGGGTTCGGTAAAAAACAATGTTTCGTAAGGTTTCACTAATATAAAACCTCCCTTCGGATAAATTTCAGCCTTTGTCATTTTCTCAGACAAAAGCAGGGATGTACCCTTTAGATTACCACGAAACACTTTTAAAATCAACTATATTTTTTTTTGAGAGAAGGGATTTTGAAGAATGGATTAAGGGAGTAAAGAAAAATACCAAGTGTGGTGAGTCTACTAAAGCCTCCCATTGAGGGGAGGTGGTTACGAAGTAACCGGAAGGGTGACCTAACAATAGTAAACCATTGTTTTATTGTGCGAAAAATAGAAGGTCTCACGTCTAGCTGTCCGCTGTTATTTTCGTCATTGAGAGATTAGTAATGAGGCTATGGTCTTAAAAGTTTATTATAAACCGCTTCCATCTTGCGACCAAACTGCTCGAGAGTAAAATTATCTTCAATTCTCTGACGTGAAGCTTTACCCATTTCTTTGCATAAATCTTTATTCAAAACAAGCTTCTTTAATGCTTCAGCAAGTTTTTCAGCATCGCCTTTTTCAACAACATAGCCATTAATACCTTTTAGAACCAGTTCTGGCAAAACTCCAACGTTTGTTACAACAACAGGCTTACCACAGGCCATATATTCCAAAGTAGCTCTGGAATTTGCTTCAGAACCTAACGAAGTGATTATTCCAACATCAACAGAATTTAAGACAGCAGGAATATTATCGCAGCGCTCTATAGTAACCAATCTATCTGCAACTCCAAGGCGTTCTGCTTCCCCATTAAGCCAATCGTATTTTCTTTCTGACTCATAACCGATACAAAGAAGCTTAACTTTTACCGGCAAATCTTTCAGCAGAGAAACAGCTTTTATGGCATATTCATGCCCTTTAACCGGAGACAATCTGCCTAAGAGACAAACAACAAAATCATCTTCTGAGATATTTAATTTTTTGCGAATATTACTGTCATAAGCATTTGTATTGAATTTTACTGCATCTACGCTTCCATAAACAACGCTTAATTTATCTGGTGAAAGGAAAAGATTCTTGCAGCAGACATCTTTGTGAAGTTGAGAACTGCAAATAATATGGTCTGTCCATTTATGGTTCACATACAAATTGAAAATATTTTTATTCGGCGCAGCTATATCAGCTCTGACTCTGACAACTTTAGCAGTTGGGAAAGACATTTTTGCAACAAAACCAGGCATCCAGGAACACTCATTCATATGCGCCGAAACAATATCAGGTTTAAATTGCTTATAGGTTTGCTTCAAATGCTTAAGCCCATGAACATAAGCAGAAAGACTATGTTCGTTCAATCTTAATTTATCATCACAGGGAATACCAAGACTTTTAGCCTGTTCCAAAGGCTTTCCCGGTTCGGTCATAATCAGAACTTCATGACCAAGTTTCATCAATTCATAGGAAACATTTATGCAATAAGCCGATGCGGCGCTCCAGTTAGGCGAATTTAAAACCTGAATGATTCTCATGTGGTCTTTTCCTCGTAATGTTTTCAGCAGTTGATTAGAAATATTTTACTATATAAATTTAATAGAAGATAGAAGAATAAAAAAACTGGCTTTCGCCAGTTTTTTTATTCTTCTATCTTCTATCTTCTATCTTACTAAGAATTATCGGGCAAATCTTGTTTACATCGCGAGCCCCCATTACAACAACCATATCGCCCTTCTTGGCTTTTTCCACAATGTTATCAACAATTTTGTCACGGCTGCCAGGGCAGAATATGTTCTTTACTTTTGTTCCAACTGCTTCAATTAAATCTTTTGAACTGATGTTTTTATCGACAGTTCCACCGCCATAATAGATTTCGTCTAAATAAAGATATTCATTGTCTTTTACAGAAGAGAACACTGTTACAAGCTGGTCTTTGGTAAAGTTTGTCGGACCAAAGCCATGGGGCTGATAAACGAAGAAACATCTTTCTGAAGCCTTTCTAGCTGCTTTCATAGCAGCTTCTATTTCTGCTGGATTATGGGCAAAATCATCTATTACAGTTACTCCCTTAGCAACACCGATTTTTTCAAAACGGCGCTTCATTCCGCCAAAAGCCTTCATTGCTTCTGAAATAGATTCTAAGCTTAAACCGCATTCTAAACCAATAGCAACAACAGCCAAAATATTTTTCATATTGTGTTCACCAGGTAAATTAACTTCAAAATGAACACCGGAAATATCAAAACTTACACAAACATGGTCGTAAACAATATTTTCAGCTTTATAATCAGCATTTTCTGCTAATCCATAAGTCTTAACCTTTTTGGAACATTTTTGGCAGAGTTCCATAGCATGCGCATCATCAGCACAAACCAATCTCAGACCATCATCATCTGTATGTTCAAAGAACTGCAAAAAGAGATCTTCCAATTCATCTATAGTTTTGTGGTCATGAGAAATATTGGTTACAACAGAAATATGAGGTCTGTATTTAACAATAGAGCCATCTGATTCATCGGCTTCAATTACAAAGTGTTCTCCGGCACCCTGAAAGGCATTTGTATCAAGACCAGAGATGATACCACCAACAGCGCAGGAAGGCTGCAAACCGCAATAATCTAAAACCCAGGCAACTAAGCCAGTTGTTGTTGTCTTTCCAGCTGTTCCGCCAATTGCGATGCCTTTTTTGGCATTAAACATCTGAGCCAGCAAATCTGAACGCATTATTTGTTCGATACCAAGTCTTTCAGCTGTTACAACGTCAGGAACAGTGCTTTCGACAGCGGTAGATTTTACAATTTTAAAATCTGAGGCTTTCAAGCCTGTTTCCTGCATAAAGAGTTCCGGACCCTTACCGTCTTGCGGATAAATCTTTACGCCCATAGCAATAAGACGTTTGCAGTAATCGCCTTCTAGGTTTCTATCTGAACCGGCAACTTTATAGCCTGCTGAATGTAAAATTTTAGCGAGACCGCTCATGCCCATTCCGCCGATTCCAATAAAAAATGCGTTCATTAATATGCCCCCGGATTAAGTTTAGATATATTCCTTGTATCGGCAATTTTTGAGGAAGGGATTAGGAGTGAGATTTAAGACATAAGACCATAAATGGAGATATAAGATTGAAGAGAGATAAGGAAAGTCTACACACTTGTCATAAAAAGTATAGCGTATGGGCTTTAGCCCTGAAAGCTATACGTTTATGACAATGGGTAGACGACAAAATGTTGGTAAATTACTAAACCTACGGCTCTCAAGGAAAGTGGGACAAGGCTAAGGCCTTTGTGAGACGATTGCTAACGCAATCTGTGAGACGGCAGCTGACGTCGCTTGTGGGATATTGTTAGAATCGTTCTAATTGTTCAAATTGTTCAAGAGTTATTTGGTTTATAATACGCTATCGCTAAACAAGAGCAACTCTGGTTCGGTCACCCCTCCGTCTACGCAATGCTCTGCATTGCTCCCCCTTCAGTCTCGCTTCGCTCGCCAGCTTCCCCGCATAGCGGGGCAGCATCCTCAAGAAAGAACCTCAAGGAGGGGCTTTAGAACAATAACGGCAATAACTACACTGGTGTGGATAGCACTCAGGGGGTAGTAAAAGTGTAATCCTTAGAAAGATATCTGGAGGATTCAAGATTGTGGCGGCTAGCAACAATTCTGAAATGATATGTAGTGTTAGCAGCTAATGAACCTAACTGAACCCGGTGATGAGTTGTTAAATCTGTTGAAACATATGTAGAAACACCGTATAACTCATTGGTTCCGTATTCTAAATAACCATCTGATTCAATGTCTGTTTCCCATTCAATAATAGCTGAATTTGCGTTAATCACAGGAATTGAAACGGTCAGAACCTGAGGTATTGGCACTAGTTCAGCATCCACAACAGAAATAGTAACATTGTTAGCTACAACTAGTTTTTTCTCGGTTAATACAAGTTTATTGTTTGCTGAGGCAGATCTATAACTTAAAGAATAAACCCCTACCGGGAGATTTGCAGAAAAACGACCATCAGCATCAACAGGGATAATATATTCCCCGGCATCACTTGTTGCAACAATATTAGAGTTGGCAGCATCGAGCAGTGAACCGGTTACTGTGCCGGATTCACCTTTCAAGGAATTATCTGAAGAGCTTGAGCAGCCGACAAAGCTGAACAAAGCAGCAATCAACATAAATATTGCTATTATCTGATTTTTGTTCATATTTATAAATCCCCCTTCCGCAATGCTACGCATTGCAGCCCCCTCAGTCACTTCGTGCCAGCTCCCCCACCATTCGTGGGGGAGCATCGGGGTTTAACCAAACACAGCAGTTGATACTAGTTAGCGTTGGATGTTGTATTCACCGGCTGGACTTAGAGTTACAGATGCTGCAGTAATATTGCCGTAGCCGTTTTTAGAGAACTGAATGTTATATCTGCCGGGTTCAACATTATAAATAACGTATTCACCCATAGAGTCAGTTACACCTTTCAAATCTGTTCCTGCAACGGTTACTTTTACACCTTCTATCGGAGTTCCAGTGCGTTCATCAATTACACGGCCGCGAAGCACAGCTTTTCTAAGGTCGATAGTGGTTTTCATTCTGTTAAAGAACATTCCCGACACTTTCGATCTAAGCTTCCAAACACCTTCTTCGGCTTTCAAAGTGTATATATCGCTGCCCTTATCGTCATAGCGGTAACGCCAGTTACCAGTAAGCGCGGTAAGTCTGTAATTAACGTGAACAAGAGTTTCGCCCTTCCTGAATTCAAATCTGAAAGGATGAATCATAAGCCTGATGTCTCTGTAATTTCTCATAATAGTCTGGCAAACCAAAGAAAAGTCTGTCCAGGTGTTACCCTGAAAATCTCTGTAATCTTTAGCAACATATTTTCTGAACCAAAGCTGGTCGCGCTTGCTCACCGCTTCGCTCATCTGTTTACAAAATTCTCTGGCTTTCAATTCTGCAAGACGTTTATTGAATACAGAAAAACCTGCATTAAATATTCTTACTCTGCGATTGATATTATCCAGTTGGTTAATTGTTACAAAAAATTCAGGAATAGAAGGTAAAGCAAAATTAACTTCATAATAATTGTCTCTGCCTTCTCTTACTGCATAAACAAGGTCTTTTCCCAAACTCACCTCAAAGCGCTGTTGAGGCGGAGGCAGCGGAGTAAGCTTAAATTGGAACAATATGTTTTTGGGAATTCGCTTATCGGCTGTTTCAATCTGATATAAACCGTTTTCATGCTGCATATTACTTAAAAATTCGCCATTTATCTTAACAGAATCAATTTTATAAGTAATTTCAGATGATCTTCTCTCATGCTGTCTTTCAAAACGCTTAAGCCAATTTTCAAAACGTTTGTAATTTTCATATTCTGTGGCAATATTGAATTGATAAAGAGGCTTAGCAGCACCACTAGGTTCCATTTCTAAAACATAACCTTCTGGAATAGTTGTTTCATTGCCGTTTAAAGCCTGCTTAAACAAAACCTGACCTTTAGCTGCTCTAATTATTTCCTGATTATCATTGGAAATAACAGAACAGTCGCCAAGTGTAACAAGGCTTGTTCCAAAACGGCTTTCTGTAACCATTTGAGCAGAATCACGGGCAGAAAGTATTATTTCAGCAGTAAAAAGCTGTAATTGTAGTTTATAGCTCTTAGATTCCGGAAAAATCATAACTCTCAAACCAGAATTAGGCTTTACAAGAACCATATTTTTGGCATCCCATGAAAGAGCAAGGTAGCCATTCTGCAAAGTTCTCAAACTATCGCCATGCATAATAGTCTGACCGTTTTTAACCTGCTGCCAGGAGCGTTCCCCCGAGGGACAGAAATAGACAGGCCCATCACACATCGAAACAATCAGATGACCAGGAACATAGTAGTCATCATCGTGGTAGTCTGGCAGAGCAGTTTTTGCCAATGCAAAGACTTGGCTGCAGCAAAGCAGCGGCATCAACAGAACCAATAAAGTTTTTAAAAGTTTCTTAATCATCAGAATGTCTTTAACAAACGAAGTTTGGCAGTATAGTCATCGTAATCGTTTTCAGAATTGTCAAAATCTGTTCGACTACCGGAAAGGTCAATAATTAATCTTGTAGAAGGATTATATTCTCTTGTAAGAGAAAGATTCAGCTTATCGTGAATTGATAAAACCCCGGCAGCATTGATGTTTTCACGAAGATAATCAATACCCAGAGAAAGATTTTCGTTAATTTTAGTGCTTCCGCCCAAACCGCTCCAAATAGTTCTTTCGGTGTTATCAGCACGTCTGTATTTAATATTTTCAATTGTATAAGAACCGTAAAGCTTGTGCTGGTCATCGCATTCCCAAGTTAGGTTCAAATCCATTCTGTTGATATCGCGGTCATTAATGTTATCAATGTCGTCTCTATCAATTGTTTTGCTGAAACCAGCATAATAAAGCATTTCCCCTGCTTTCTGGTTCATTTCTATCCATAGCAGATCTATGTATCTATCCATAAATCCAGTATTTCTAGAATATTCATGAATAGGCTGGTAATAAAAATCTATTTTCAGATTCTTATAGTATTCGCTTGGTTTAACAGTCATCTGAAACTCATCCTGTTTTCTAACAACTGTTGAACGCAAATAATTGGCTATATTGTCTCTTGATTCCTTATAGCCAATTCTAGTGCTGACATATTTATTTAATTCATAATAAAACCTTGCATAGTAGCTTTTATCGTCTCTAGGCGACTCACCAAGCGGAGTTGCAAACTCTGTATCCGCATATTCAATTCCAGCTTCTGTTCTGAAATTTTCTCTTTCATAACCGCCTTTAAAAACATAAGCGGTTCCTTCCTGACCACCGGTGTCGTCTCGTTTATCAAAATCAGTATCACTTCTGGCTACTTCAGCATTAAGGAAAATGTTTTCGGTAGGCTTCATTTTAACATCCATTGATACCACTCTATTGGAAAGAGTCGGCTGATCAAGACTAGAAGCAGCATTGTCTCTTTCGTCTTCGGTTCCAACATAATTAAGACCTATTTTAATTGCATCATCTTTGTTGTGTTCCACTCTAAAACCACCAACATAACGTGGATTATCTAAATCTTCCTTTTCAGTTTCGTAGTAGCCGCCAAATGCAGAAATAGCTGTTTCATCAAATTTATGGCTGCCATAAATACCTAAAATATTCTGAGTAATAGAAAGTTCAGACATTTCAGGGAAAGCATGACCAAGCACCAGTCTTGAACGCTGATTAGCCACATCAAAAGTGAACTGGTTAAACATAAAATGATGGTTGTAATTGCTGTCGTCGTTTGTAAAAGTTCCGTCTACCAGCAAAGTCATAGTATCGCCCTTTTTTCCAGAAGAAAAAAGTTCGTATCTGTAGTTTTCTTCGTAAAACTCGCCTTCTCTGTTAGGAGCGATTGTCTTTTTGCCGCTGATATTGGTTGTATAAAAAGAAGTATCAGTATAAAGATTTGAACTGAAAAAGCGGTCTTCTTCCCATTCATTAAGGTCATAATGCATGGGTTCCCTCTTGTCTACTATAGGAATACTGATAGATGGAGCAGGAGGTGTGTTTTCTGAAGCCGGTATAAACGGCACTCTATGAGCATTTTCGGTATATTCAAATCTTGGGTCTCTGGCTGTTGGAATCTGATTAGCCAGATCAAAAGACTGTGCTTCTTCTGAAGAAGAGTCTATTTCTATAGAAGGTGCCATAGCAATTTCAGGAATATCCAAGGGATTGATATCAGGAATAAAAATGTCTGAATTTTCTTTCTGTTCTTTTACTTCAGCTTTTTGAACCTTCTGAACCTTTTTATTACTTTTTTTGCCGTGAAACAATCTGCCAGACATAGTAAAACCACTGCAAAAAACAATCATAAAAACCGCCAGAATTGCGATTGAACTTCTGGCGGGCTTTTTCATACTGATATATTTTTTATTCTTAACTTTTTTCAATGATTTTATCCAAAAGCAGCAGAAAGAATTATTAATCTTAATAGTAAGTTGGAATTGTCAAACCAAACTCTTCAACAATTCCAACATTTAAACCACATCTTAGTTTTTCAACTTGATATAGTTAATTGGGTTTTGAGTTTTACCGTTCTTGCGAACTTCAAAATGCAGGTGGTTGCCTGTTGCTACGCCAGTAGCACCGACTTTAGCAATAAGCTGTCCTTCTTTAACCAACTGACCATTCTTTACTAGAAGTTTGCTGCAATGACCGTAGCGAGTAGATAAGCCGTTTTCATGGGCTATAATAACTACCTTGCCATAACCACCTCTAGTGCCTGCAAAGATTACACGGCCAGGTGCAACTGAATAAATTGCAGTTCCCTTAGGAGCAGCAAGATCAAGACCAGCATGGAAAATGCGTTTCTTGCGGACCGGGTGATTTCTCCAGCCGTAAGGACTGCTAACCCAACCTTTGGTCGGAGCTTTCCATGCATATTTTTCAGTATTTTTGCTGCTTACTGTTGTAATCTTATAATTCTTTTTCTTCTTTTCGGGAACCTTTATTGTCTGACCTGTCATTAATACTGTGTTAGTCATATTATTTTCGTTAACAATATCTCTAACAGTTGTATTGTATTTCTTGGCAATTATTGAGAGAGATTCGCCGTTCTGAACTTTATGATTAACGATAGTCTTGGTTTCTGGTTCAACATCAGCCTTGGCTACGTTTTCTTTTTTAATAACGCGATAAAGCTTCTGGTTTGGCTTAATCTTTAAGCTCTGACCAACGCTGAGCTTATCGCCGGTGATACCGTTGTCATTCTGAATCTGAGCAACAGTAGTATTATGTTTACTAGCTATCTTAGAAAGGTTATCGCCTTTTGCAACCTTATAAACAACATATTCAACAGAATCATCGCTGTCTTCTTCTGCCTTTGCAAAAGCAGGAATTGCAGGAATAAGAATACCTTCGTTTTCATTCTTTGATTCTGAAACTCTAGCAGTAGAAGCTTTCTTCATTGTCTTGCTGAGATTCAATTCTACAGTTTCGACATCCATTTCCTTCTTAGTATCAGCTTTTGCTACTACGGGAGCCGGTTTCTTTATGAAATCGTCTTTTGTAAAATCAATTTCTACTTTTTTAGCCGGAGCAGCAGCAGGAGCTGTAGGCAGCTTAGTATCAAGCTTTACTAACTGAAGCTTTTTGGGGTCTTCTGCTTTTTTAATCTGGTTTGTTTTTACTATTGGAAGAGTATTAGCTGGCTTTTCTTCTACCTTAGCTGTTCTTAAATTCGCACGATTATCTACTGGAATCTTAATCTTCTGTTCAGCTAATAAAACATGTGATTTAAGGCTGTTTTCGTTAACAAGATTTTCTATACTGACGTTAAAACGGTTAGCAATTTTAGAAAGAGAGTCACCTTTTTTAACTGTATAAACCATAGAATTAGACTGGGTTGGAACCTTTATAGTCTGACCAGCTTTAATAACACTCTTATTATCAAGCTTATTAGCCTGTTTGATTTTTTCTGCCTTAGTGCCAAATAATTCAGCAATATTAGAAAGAGAATCGCCAGGCTGAACATCGTATTCAACAATATTTGTATAGTTATCTTTATTGCCTGCAGCGGCAACAAAGTCAGCAGAAACACTCTTAGAAACTTTTGGTTCTACAGCAGCTTTTTCAGAAGGAACATTATTAGAGAGTAATTTTTTATCAGCGTGGGAATCATTATTGTCTTGAGCAGAAACAAAATTATTTATTCTTACTGGAAGGACTGCACAGTTGGCATCAGCCATACGGAAACTCTGAATAAAAGAGTTGTTCTGGAAAGAGCTTTCTATTGCAAAAGCTTCTTCACTTTCTGCGAATACTAGTCTGTCAATTGCTATGGCAGAGGTTTCAAGAGCCACGATTGCAAGCAATATCAAGACCGAATAATGTCTTGCTCTTAAATTATTCCACACTTTTTTTGCTCCTTAGAGTTTTTAGAAAAAGCTAAACGCACCCTGTCCTTAGAGGGTTTTATTACTTTGAGTAATATCGGCATATTCGTTTCGAAAATTTAGCAATTAGTTTTTGATTTATAGAAAGAAACAACTAGACTTGAAAGAGTAGAGTAATTTGTGTTAAAGTTCTTTAAACGTAATTTTTTGGAGATATTGGCAATGAAAAGACCGCCAGAACTAAGCACTCAAGACAAAGCAATACTTATATCACTTCCAATAGTAGTATTGGTTATTATGTTATTAACAAATTATCTAAGTCAGGATGCTTCTATAGAAGATGCTTTTGAAGGCAAACTCAACGGAATAAATGTCAGAGACGGCGGCAGAATCATGAAGGTTTACCAGCAGACTGCTACCGACAGCGTAAGACTCAGACTGCAGAATCTTAGCGGCACAAGAGAATTTGATTTTATCTATAATATAGCAGCCTCAGAAACTTTTAAACCTGAACTTGGCGGAATAATACAATTCTACGGGCAATATAATTTTGACCAGAACGGTGGTTCAATAACTGTTCCCTATAAAGGAAAAAGTGGTCAGATTGAAGGCTGGGCAACTTACGGCGGCAATAGATATTCAGGCCCTAAGGAACAACAGGACCAGAGCAAGCCTTTAGCTCAATAAAAAATCATCCCCACTTAATAATATCAATAGAAAATTCATGTTCATCAGAAGCGGCTAATTCGTTGGCCGCTTTTTCTGACAGTTTAATTATATAATCGCCTTCAGGCATATTGTGGTCATTTATAGAAACAATTACATTTCTGCCGTTATTCAAATCTGTAACCTTGATTTTGGTTCCATAAGGCAGATTTTTGTGAGAAGCTGTCAGTGCGCTTCTTTCGTATCTAGTATTGTTTGAAGTTAGAGTTCCGTTTTCTTCTAAAGTATAAAAAGCTGCTTTTCCGGTTTCATAGCTGACGTTCTCACCGCTGTTTGAATTTGAATCTGAACCGCAGCCTACTATAAAAAGCATTGAAAAAACACATATAAATAATAAATAAATTTTTTGTTTCATATAGAAAATATCGGCAAATATTCCTTTTTATAATCAATTATTAAGTTATTCCCTAAGAGGCTATCCGAAAACTAATTTTTAAGACCAAATAAGATTGTTCTAATTGCCTACACATTTGTCATAAAAAGTATAGCGTATGGGCTTTAGCCCTGAAAGCTATACGTTTATGACAATGGGTAGGCTACAAACAAATAAATACTGATTTTTCATCAAATTTCTAGTTTTCGGACAAGCTCTGGTGGAAGGCACTACAAAAAATAAATGTTGATTCAGAAGTAAGAATATGATTTATTGCATACACAAAATAAACATGGGAGTCATAGTTAAAGTCATGCCTCAAAACAAAATAATAGAATTCATTCAGCCAGATGCCCAGGACTGGGAAAAACTTGAACGTATTTCAGAAATTGACATGCAGGGTTTTGGGGAAGACGGCATTTCGACTTTCAATCTTTCCCAGTTTGCCCGTGGCGGCTCAATATTCTGCCTTACCCTCAACGGACTAATTATCGCAGAAGCCGTAGTATTACGCAATTTTCGGGATGATGGTGCAGAAATTTTCGGCTTTGCCGTAGCAAAAGAATATTTTAATCAAGGCTATGGTACAAGACTGCTCCAGCATTTAAAAGAAGTAGCCAAAGAAGCAGGCATAAAATACTTTGAACTGACTATGAACCCAGACAGACCTGTTCTGCACAGGCTCTACATTCAAAAAGCCAATTTTTACAAAAAAGCTGAACTCACACCCCACCCTCACAAGCATGAACCACGCTGGCTGCTACGCTTCGATATTTAAAAGGCTTCGCCTTTTAGGGATTAGGGTGTAGGGAGAAGAGATTAGGGAAGTAGAACCTTCAAAACGTCGGTAACATTTTGATAGCCGTTTGTATTCAGCAGAATCTTCATACCAAAAACATGAAACCCATTTAAAACCACGATACAAACAACAAAAATCGAAGTAACAAGAATCAATTGTTTTAAAGGAGAAGATTTTTTGTTGTCTGTTTCTTTTTTGGGAAACCATCTGTCTATAGTCATAATAGCAATAGACATTACAGCAATAAAAATATAGATTGTAATCTGAAAACTGCCTTGTCTGCCGACTATTTCCATAATTTTTGAACACTTATCTCCAGGTAAAACATTAATATAATTTCCACCCAGCATAATATCTCCTGCTAGCCTCAAAACAACTTCTAACTTTTCCTGTATGAACTGAGTTACAAGAATAGATGTCATGGCAAAAAACCATGCAAAAATGTATTCTGGATTAACTTTTTCCAACTTGCCTCTATGGTTAAAGCGAGTGCCAATCCAAGTCAGCCATAAGCCCATAAGAGAAGGTATAAGCATCAATCTTGTACTTCCCATTAAGATAGAACTGATAAACCCCATAGAAATAGCTGTTTTTTGAATACTGGTTCTGGTTTTATCCGGTCTGATTAATGTTAAAATACCTATACCAACGAATAAAAAGGCGAGCCAATACCTATTAGAAGGACTTGTTATAACAAATAAACAAGCAGAAAGGATTATAAAGCCAGTAAAGAAAGCTAAATCTCTTTTTGCGTTCGGTTGTTCGATGCTTTCTTTCAGCATTGTTTCGGCTGATTGAGTTTCAGCTTCGCTTGGAGGAGCAATATCCAAGGCCTTCAATCTAATATCAGCATATTTAGAATTATTAGCAAAGTTCAAAAGTTCACCAAGATTAGAAGGCCTGATAACTCTCAAAAGAAAAACACCTGAATCCTGCATAGCATAGCTTTTGCTTTTCACCATTTCAGAAATATGCTTTTCGGCAATATCAGGAGAATATCTATGTAAACCTCTAACAGCATTACATCTGATTTTCATATCACTAGACATGGCAAAATCTGCAAAAACAGAAGAAAGTCTTGGAACATTAAATTCGCAAAGTGCTTCTAAGGTATTTGCAACAATTCTGCTGTCTTCGTATTCAAGATATTTTTCCAAATATTCTGGAACTCTTGGGTCATCAAAACGTCCCATTAATCTAATAAGATAAGCAATTTTATGTTCGTCCTTTTCGTTGTTCAAGTATTCAAACAACGGCTCAATCAGCGAAGAATCACCACTTTCAGTAAGGCGGTCCATAGCTTCAAAAACCACATATCTGCTTCTAATACGAAGTTTATATAAAAGAATCTGATGGGCGTTGAGTTTTTCACCCTCTTTAAAATGCAATTTCAGAGGTTCTGTGTTTACATTTACACCAGTATCTATTTCGGGAAAACAGTCTAAAATGTGGTTTCTAGCTTTACGAGCATAGTTTCTTACTTTAGGGTCTGGTGAAACTACAGCTTGAGTAATGCTTGGCATAAGCTCTTTACAAAATTCCAAAGAAAGAGAAGTTTGCTGGCTTAAAAAATCCAATGCAAATATTTTATCTTTTACAGAATCGGAGCTTAAAGAGTCCGTGATTAATTCACGCCACTTAGTTGGAATAGAAGTATTCTGAGACATTAGAATAATTTACCTGAATTCACCTTGTTTACAATTTCCCATCTGCCTATTAGTCTGTCTGAAGGTTCTTTCTGCTTCTGAACCAAGTGGAAAAGAGCTTCTAATGAAACAGGTAAATCAGAATGATGTGAGCAAAGTTTTAATTTGAGTTCTATAGCTTCAAATAAGATAGGCCCCGGCTTTTCATCTTCAAAGTATTCAGCAGTAAGCTCAGTCATTCCAGCAGTATCAATTAAAACTTCATAATCAGTGCTGTCAACAGTTAAAGACTTATTCTTCTGCTTTAATTCTCTACTAGAATAAGCTGTCGGCGGTGTTATTCTAAGATTTGTAAAAGCTTTTTCGTCTGGTCTTCCCTGCGGCCGCCATAAAACTTCACAGCGATGGAAAGGGAAAACCATTGTTTCTGATGAAAAGGTTATAAAATACAGCATCATGTTCAGATTCCACTGATAAGCCCCCTGCCCCATTCCTGAAATAGCTTTCTGAAGTTCTATACTTCCATCTAGAACTTCAATGCTAGGCTGTTTTTGAATAGGATAAAGAATCTTTATCAAATCTGAACGTCTGGCAGACCTTGTTGAGTTCGCTTCCCTCCAGGGAACTTCATTGGTCACAGGCCCCCAGGTAGCAGGTATTTTTATAACAAAGGGTGAACGTTCTGTTTCAAACACAAGAGCAACAACAGTCTTGCCGTTATATGGAACAGCAAGACTGATTAAATTTGGTGCCAAGCCCTGGTCAAACTTTGATTTAATCTTGGCATACCAAATAGAGAGTTCTTCGAAATCAGCGCCAACAACGCCGTTTTTCTCATCAATACCTATAAGCCACATTATAGGCTCGCCTCTGGCAGAGTTTGCATGAGCAGCAATGCGTCTGGCAGCTTTAAAATGGTCGGCTGGCCATTCGGTCTTTAGTTCGACCATATCATCTTCTATAGGCTGCCTTTTTTCAAGGCGGTCTATTATATCAAGAACTCTGAATTCTATTTCCTGTTTTTTCAATTTATTTAGTCAATTCTGCAAGTTTTTCTTCTAAGCCAGCCATAGGATGACCTTGCCAAACAACTTTTCCGTCTTTAACGATAAAAGCATGAGGAATACCGCGAACTCTGTAATCACTACCGGATTCGCTACCAGTTCCAACAAGCCAATCCATTTTGGTTGGAGATTTTTCATTAAATGCGGTTACAGTAGCTTTATCTTCATCGGTAAGAGAAACAAAAATAACATTTTTGTCTTTATATTTTGCATTCATGGATTTTAAATGAGGAATAGATTTTCTGCAAGGCGGACACCATGTAGCCCAGAATTCTACTACAACATATTTATCTTTGCAGTCTGCTAATTTTATGCCGTTACCATTTAACCAAGATGCTGCAGAAATTTCAGGAGCATTTCCACCTACACCTATTTCAGCACAGGCAACTAGAGAAAAAGATATAAAAGCAAGCATTAACACGAACAAAAACTTTTTCATATTTCCCACCTTTTAAAAATTTATATTATTATTCTAACAGATTTATAGATATATTTTCAGCAATAAAATTTAATTCTGCTAACTCCAAATAATTTTTTCCATTCATGGCAGATATCTTCATACTGAGCTTCTATAATTCTCAATAAATAACCTAGTTTATGTAATGGAATTCGACTCTTATTGTTTGCAACAATACAACCTCCTTTTGAAGTCAACCACACTTTTGTTGATTCTCCATTCGGTTTTCCTCTAGAAATGTGAACATGAATAGGTTCTGTAGACTCATGAGTCCAAAAATATATAATATAATCTCCAACAACAAAAAGTTTAGGCATTCTGAAATCCGCCTATTTTGGCAAATTCATATAATAAGTGAGCATTATTCTTTAAAAACTTAGTAAAATAACTAATATCTTCTTCTGAATAACCATTATTAAATAACCATTTATAATCAGGTAAACTACATCTAGCGGAACAGAAACCATTTTCTATAGGCTTCTCAAAATGAACTTCTACAAAATCCTTACCATTTTTATGTATGATTTGTGAATGTATTATTTCTGTTTCATCAGCTAAAGTCATATAAGGATACATCATAATAAATCACCTCACTATTATTATAACACTAAGTAGTATATTTAGAATAATATAAATATGATATAATAGCCAAAAGCATTGATTTAGGCAGGT
>JAFXRA010000376.1 GCA_017526725.1 Candidatus Rifleibacteriota bacterium | reverse complement strand
TTTTTAATTCTTTATATTCTCTTATTTTATCTGCGAGATTTTTATTCTTATTGTCTTTTAAAGATAATCTGATTTCTTCTAAGAGTCTTCGTGTTTCGTATTGCTTTTTCCTAATATATGATTCTGTTTTATTTAAACTTTCATAATTAGCTGTTTTTAAGGCTTTTTCAAATTCTTTCCTATTATTGTATGGGAGCACATCATTGGGTTTATCAATATAATCTGCTATTCTTTTTTTATCTATTGAGTTTGGCGTTTGGCGTTCTTGTTTTACTTCAGGTCTTTTTTCAGGAAACTTTTGAGATTTTATTTGTGGTTTTGTCGGGGCTGGGTTTGGGCTGGTCGGCTTTTCAATTTCCAACTTATCTATGGCTATGGCACCTGCTAGTATGCTTACAAGTATAAAGAATATGATACTGCCAGGAATATTTGATTTTGATTCATCTCCTTTCGATGAATAATAGCCCTTATTGTTGTAGTTGCCGTAATCTTGATTCCGGTTTTCGTAATCTTTATTGCCCATTTTCTTAACCCCGTTTTAACTGATAATTATAGTATAAGCATTATTCTTTTATTTCTCAAGTTTGCCAGACCAAACGCAAACTTTACCTTTTATTGATTAGCTTTTAATATCGTATAATATAAAATTGATGTAACCAAAACTAACCTTCTTTTTTAAAGACTGCCGCCAAGGATGGCGGCGTGCAAGCGGTAACAGGATGTGTTAACCGCTGTAGGGATGTCAGACATGTAATGGCTGACAGGGAGATTTTTAATAACAATAAAGTCTTCGGACTCAACTTTGTAATGCTTAATAAACTTCTCAAAAATCCCCTTGATTGCTAACGCAATCTTTCCCCTTTGAGAAAGGGGATATTTTTAAAGTTTATTCTTTCGTTGTAAATAACCATCAATAGCTATAAAGTTTTCTTTTGTCTCGCAACAAAAACTATAAAAACTGACTACTATAAAAACTATTAATTTTTTTACTAAACTTTTGTATGGTTTATGCCGATATATTAAATATAAACAAGAAGGAGATAGGGGAAATTATGTCTGAAATTAAAAGCTGGCTTTCTAATAATTATACTGCTAACAATTATGATTCAGATGTTGATACGGATATTGCAGTAGCTCGACGCAGAAAAGCTGTGGAAGAACTTAGAGGATTACTTCGCCAGAAATGTCTTCAGCAGATAGATTTAGCTATTAAACGAGAGTAATTTACGCGGCTTTTTCTAAAGGCTGTTCTTCTTCAGCAACTTCATGATTGACTTGTTCCCAAGCCATCACGCAATTTGTAAAATGCCAAAGTTCTTCTTCTTTTAATTCTTTTCCAGCTTCGAGTTTTGCTGCATAGCTTTTGCAAAGCCAGCATTCTCTGTTTTGGTGGGAGTAGATTTCTTTTAGGGTGTCAAGACTAGGAGCTTCACAAGTTGAAGCTGGATTTAAGTCGCTCATTTTTGCCTCGTTATTTTTACTTTGTTAAGGTTTTTTACCTTTTCGATGGAGCCTAATTATAAAGACAATATTTTAAAGTTGCAAATCGACTCGAAACTTTTTTTCTCTCTGTTCAAGCTAAAAGAATTTTTATCTTCATAAAACTCTTAGCTTTATGACACATTTTCTAAAATTTTTTATAAAAAATTTAAAATAACCTTTGATAATTGTTTTATCCTATTTTAGAATCTTTACTAGAGTAGTTTGTTGATTAAATACCATTACCACAGTGTTTATATAAGGATACTTCTATATTTTGAATTCTGATAGCAATAAGACTCCTGTAAACAAGAATGATTCAAAAGCTATTGATTTATTTCAAGGCTTGACTCATTTTCGGACTATCTTTTTAGAAGGCGATAAAGTATTAATAGAAAATGATTCTATATTATATTTCTTTATCTGTATTATGTTTCTACTCGGCGTAGGTGTATTGTTCTTTTCTCTGCTTAACATAAGTACTGCTTGTAAAATTGTTATTGGTTTGACATTAGTATTTACAGCTTTGTTTTTGATTTTACGCTTCGATTATTATTCTGTTCTAGATTTATCTGATAAATCTTTTCATAGAGAGATAAGAATCTCTTCGTTGCCTATATTTAAAGGTAAAAGTATCAATTTGGCTGATATCACAGAATTGGCAACAGATCATAAGAGAGAATTAGCTTTTGAGACAAAGATTCCTTTATTTATAACCAATTTTATTAATATAACTTTAGATGTTGGGGTTCTTAGATGTCTTTTAAAGGGCAAAAACAGTTCTTCACTTAAAGAGCCTGATAACGTTGATGGAATGGTTGTAAAATCAGCAATAGCCTATCTTTCCAAAAATGGTCAAATAGGCTATTTAAATTCTTTTTCAGGTAGAATGGATGCTGATAAGATTAATTCGGAATTGGTTGAAATTCTTGGAATTTTTACTAATAAACCGACAATCGTAGTTGATTCCAATGTCGGTTTGTCTGTAAAGAAAATCGGCAACAAGTTTATTCTAGAGCCTTATAAGCTGAAGCCAGTAATGATTGGCGGTGGTTTTGCTGAAACAGTAATTATTTTATCAATTCTTTTTCTGATTGTATTTGCAATATTTATTTTGGTTTATTTTGAAATCTTGTAAAATTTTGTATAGTTTATAGTTAAGAAAAGAAAAACATCTGCCGATTGTTTTGTGAATTTAACTTATATAGCTAGGAGGAATGTTTCTTGAAGCGCTTCTTATTTATCGCTGGAATGATGGTTCTTGGACTAGCTGTTCAATCTAGTGCTGCTATTTATTCCTATAGAGATGAACAGGGGCGATTGTTCCTAACCGACAGTCCTCCAAACAAAAAGTATAAAATTGTTGTTACAAGTAAGAAGGAAAGGGAAGGCCCAGATTCGCCTTCTGCTGGCATAAGCAATCTTACTTCTACTTCTTTCAGCAGTCAAAAGAGTCTTTTACCAAGTGATGATTCTTTTAGTGACTACATTAACGAAGCAGCAAGCACTCATGGCTTAGATCCTTTCCTTATAAAATCAGTTATAAAAGTTGAATCTGATTTCGACCCGGATGTTATGTCGTCTAAGGGTGCGCAAGGACTTATGCAGCTTATTCCTGCTACAGCAAAGGTAGTTGGCTGTTCCGACCCCTTTAATGCTAGGGAAAATATTCTCGGTGGTTCTAATTATCTTAGAATGATGCTGAAGCGTTTCGATGGAAATGTTGATTATGCTTTAGCTGCTTATAATGCTGGCCCTGGTAATGTCGAAAAATACAAGGGTATTCCGCCCTTCAGAGAAACAAAGAACTATGTCAGAAAAGTAAAGCATTATTATCAGCAATATGCTTCTGATGCCGGAGTTTCTACTAAGACAACCAAGGTTACAAGAAAATCCAGAATTATTCCTACGGTTAATTCTGATTTGAGCAGAAGACTTACAACTGCTTACGAAAAATTTAACTCTGGTGATATAGACGGTGCTATGAGCTGTTATAGAGATATTTTGAATATTTATCCTAGAAATACTCAGGCATTGTATAATCTTGCTTGTTTGCTTGATATGGAGCGCTGTTACGACGAAGCAATCGATGTTTATAAAGCTTCTTTAAAACAGGATCCATTTCTTGACAAAGCATTGTATAATATGGCTGTAATATATGAACGTATGGGAATGAATAACGAAGCTATTAAAACCTGGAAAAAATACGTTCAGGTCACAAAAGACGAAGACAAAATCATTATGGCCGAAAAATTTATTCAGGAATTAACAGAATACGCTTCTTTAAATTAATAGGGGATTTGTCGTGACCGCTAATGGTAGGACGCTTTTTGAAAAACTTATTTATGTTGGTATAGCAACATTCTTTATATGGCCATTTGTTCAGCTATGGTCTATAAAGGCTATACCTTTGATTGATTCTGATACTCTTTTAAGAGCTTCTGTTGCTCTTGAAAACCTTATGGAAGGCGCTTTGGAACGTTCTTATGAAGCTTCTGGCTATACCGAAGGTTTCAAACCCATTCCTGGTTATGAAGATATCCAGCTTAATGGAAAGATAGAAGCTGTTCCTCAGCCAGATTTCCCAGATTGTCTGCTGGTTAGAGCACAGGTTAGATGGGGTGGTTTCCCATTTACCAAAACTATTAGCTTAGAGTATTTAAAATCGAGGACCAGACCATGAGAAGAAAAAGTGGACTTAGTGTTTGGGAACTCGTGTTGTTTACAGTATTTTTATCTATTGCTGCCGGTTCATCTATTTTCTTTTTCTTTGTAAATTCTTCAGATGTTCGTAAAGCACAGCAGAAATTTGAATGGGTTTATGACATCAACGAAATGCTAGATGAAGTCTGCAGCGAAATTTCCAATTCAATTTATATTGATTCACCTTTTGTTGGCGAATCTAATGAATGTTATTATTATGCCCCGATTGACCCGACCAAACTTGAAGTTGGGAAGGATTTGGAGGGTTTTGTTTTTAGTGAAGGCAAGATGACTTATGTTATGAAGGATGGCCGACCTACAACAAAGCGATTCGGCCGTTTTACAAATCCTTTGGTTGCCTCTTGCAAAGATGGAAAATTTGTTCGGGTTTCAGCGTCTCAAATTGAGTTAAGCTTTAAGGCGGAAAATAAAAACTCCGATTCTGGTGTATCTGAAACCAAAGAATTTAAAAGAATTATTCATTTAAGGAATCAGTGATATGGCTAAGTTAACAGATAAAAAACAATCTTTGATTCCTATTTTTGTAATGGTTGGTTTTTCTCTGCTTTTGATAGGCTCTCTTCTTGTAAAGGTTTATCAGGCTGACAGAGACTTGGGGCAGCTTCGAAGTGATAAGTATCAGGCTAGATTGGCGGCCGAATCAGCCATCAATTATGCTGTGACAAAAATGTGCGAGTCTATTCGAACCTCAGACAGACCTGTTGAACCATCGGTTTTAACTGCTATCTTTTTTGAAGACCGCATTCCTATTGATGAATGGATAAAACTCGGTGTAAAGACAAAATCTTATTTTAGAATTACTTCTATTCGTAAATTATCTATTGAAGATGATGAAGATACAAAACTAATAGATGAAGCTCAGCAGTATCAGATTATTGCTGAAGGAAGATGCGGAGTTCATTGCTACTCAACAGCGGCAATTGTTCAGCTTTATGATCTGGCAAAGCTTTTCGGTGTTTTCCAGAGCCTTGATGAATATTATTATGGCAATCCTCTGGTTCGCTATGTTTCTGCTTTCGGTTCATTTAATGAATTTTATAAAGCTAATCGTGAAATCTTTGATTCTGGACGCATTACTAGCCAGGGTAAGATTCTTGATCCAAAATTGCTGATTAGTATGTATCAGCCAAATGGAAATTCTCCCTTTGTCACACCGGCTGAGAAACAGATAAAAGAAAATTACGGTTCTTTTTTCACAAGGGGAGGGGTTTCTCCTTGCAATGGACCGATTTATTGCGGATTGCCGGTTATCGTTGATAGTCACGAATTTAAAGCACCTGCTCAGACTGCGTTGTATTTTTATCATAGACCAGGCACTGAACCTGTGCTTAAAGAAAAGGACTCAAATTCAGTAAGAATGATGTATTCAAGTCCTAGAATTCAATATACTTCTGGAAATATTGAAAAACGCAATCTTACTAAGAATTTTGTTGATAGAGATTCTATTAAGTATTCTTCTTATATTCCTTCTTGGAGACCTGATCTCAATCATATGAGAGAACTCTCGAAGAAACGAGGAATTTACATTGACAGCGAAGGCAAAGGTTATCAGAATGGCAATTCTATTAATGTAGATTATCATCCTGGTGTAATAACCATGCACTCTGACAGTTATCTGACTCCAAATTCATCAAAGTACGAAATGGATGAACTGAAAGATGAAAAGTATATAGTTTTGGCTAGCGATGTTAAGTATGATGGCTATAACAATATCGACGGTGCAAATTTAAACGGAGCCAAGCTGATTTTCTCTGAACGCTCTGTTTATATCAGAGGTGAAATAGGAACCGACCTTATTGTTGTAACTCCTGGTCATATCTTTATTACTGGTCCGACCAACATAGATTCAAAACTCAATCTCTTTTTGGTTGCTGCACAGGGTACAGCTATTTCGACAGTTGATTTGGAAGATATTGTTAAAAAGAATAATCCTACTCCAGAATTTATTGACGCTGCTAGAGAATGGAATATTCGAGCGGTTATTTACAAGCCAGGCGCTGGTGTTTATTCTGCTGCTTCATTAGATAACAAAGATAGCAATGCTAGGATTAACTTTCTTGGTATAGTCGGCGGGAAAAGCATTAAGCTGCATATAATAGGTTCTTGTATTGGCGGCAACTTACAGCGTTGGATAGATAATACAGAATTTAACTCTTTGGTTATCGACCATGATCCAGATTCTGCGGAACGTTTAGCTGTTACGCCAGTCACTGCTAATGTTCTAAAATTAAGAACTAGACCGGTTAAATTGAATTAGGAGTTAGGGATTAGGAATTAGGAATTAAAATCCCCCTGTCAGCAAAGCTGACATCCCCCTTTAAAAAAGGGGGCAAAGATTTGGAGTTAGGGATTAGAAGTTGAGATCCAGTTGTGAGTGGTTGGTGATTGGTGGTGAGTAAATGTCATTAAAAGATAATTATGAAATAGTAAAAAATAATATATTAAAAAGTCTGACAGCTTCAGGAAGAACTCCTGGCAGTGTTAAACTGTTGGCGGTTTCTAAAACTGTTGGTTCTGACAAAATTCAGGAAATGTTTGACTTAGGGCAGAGAGCTTTCGGAGAAAACCGCCCTCAGTCTTTGCGTGATAAATCTAAAGAGCTTGAAAAACTGCCTGTAGAATGGCATTGTATTGGTCATTTGCAGAATAACAAGATTAAATACGTTTATCCTGTTGCGGCACTGGTGCATTCTATTGATAGACGGGAACTCCTTGATGAATTCGTTGAATGGGCGAAGAAAACAGGCCGCAAATGCCCCGTTTTGTTAGAAGTTCATATTTCTGGGGAAGAAACCAAACAG
>JAFXRA010000375.1 GCA_017526725.1 Candidatus Rifleibacteriota bacterium | reverse complement strand
TATTGTTCCTAGAGCTACTCTCATGTCTGGAGAAATGATATTGTTTTCCAGAGCGTATTTTATCCAGAAAATAATACCTAAAAGCAGTATGAATCCGCCAATCCAAGAGAATAACTGAACAAAAGATATAGGTTCTTTTGGAGGTTGTGGCGTTTGAGGTGTTGGTGATTTGACTTGTGATACTGCGGTTTCTTTATAAGTATTCTGAGTTGTTTCATGCTCAACGGCTTTATCAGTAATAATAGTTTTTTTAGTATTATTACTGCTGGTTTCTAATGGTGGTAATGATTTTTCAAGCTTAGTGTCAGTTCTCTGCTTAACTATTGACAGGGCTTCATTTATGCTGCTAACTTCTTTGGTTTGCTCTGTCTGATTGATGGAAATACTTTCCTGAACTTTGGAAATGTTCTCTGTCTGTGTATTAATATTGTTTGGTTTTGGGAACTGAGCTGAACTTGCGGCTTTTTGAGAAACATTAGATGATGACTGCATTCTGCAATAATTGTCTTCCATTTCATGCTCTATTGATTCCAACAGAGTTTCATAACTATGCAGTTCTTTTTCTAGATGTTCATTTTTATCAGAAAGATCTCTAACTCTATTCTCAAGTATGATTAACCAAATAAAAATACCAACTAAAAACAATATTTCCATAAATAAACACCACTTTTTGTAATGTATCTTTTTATTTACTAATGATAAAACAAGTTATACTTGTTTGGCAATTTTAATAAGTATATAATATTCAAAAAAATCAGATGGTTTTGTGTACATAAACTGTCATCTTTATTTAAAGGAGATTACGATGAAATACGAAGAATTGACAAAAGCCAATATAGCTGCAATGAAGGAAAAGAACAAAGAAAAAAGAGAAGCTATTTCTTCCCTTATCGGTGCAATAAAGAAAGTAGCTATTGATGAAGGTACAAGAGACAATATTACCGATGAACTAGTTGATAAGATGATATTAAAAGAACTTAAATCATATAAAGAACAGATTGAAACCTGTCCGCCAGAAAGAATTGAACTTCTTGAAGAATACAAAAAAAGAGAAGCCTATATAAAAGCATTCGCTCCAGCTATGCTTGATAAAGACGGAATTATAAAAATAATTAACGAAAAGTTTGCAGAAGTTGTTGCTTCTAAAAATAAAGGTCAGATTATGAAGAGCATTATGCCTGAATTTAAAGGAAAAGCTGACGGCAAGCTTATCAATCAGATTGTAGAAGAACTTTGCAAATAATATGACTGCTCAAACCGATCGAATAAAAAGGATGGAAATGATTCTTGATGAAGGCAAAGAAGCCTTGAAGAATCTTAATGATGCCATTGATTATTATCTCAGACTCCAGCCGTCTATCAAGGAACTCCAATGCTATTATGAAAATGGCGGCTGGATGCAGGATTTTAAAGATGATGAGGCTGGCTTGTTTCCAAAAGATCTTAAAAGAGGTGTACTCTCGGAAGATGAGGTGTACAATTTTTTAGAAGAAAATGATGCGTTAAAAACAAGAATTAGATTGTAATTTAATAAGATATTGTGGTTTGTGAAAAAAATCATTATAATTAATAACACGAAAGAGAGGAATTACTATGAAAAGATTGGGTTTCGTTTTTTTACTAATTTTATTTGCCGTTTTCCCATTAATAATAATCGGGTGCGGCAATGCTTCCGATGATTTGGCAGGAAGTTCCAGTGTTTCTACTAATGTTGTTACCTTAGTCGGGTATGTCAGAGATGGCAGTCAGAGTTCTTTCAGGCCTGCTGCTGAAATGCGCTGTAATTTAAACAGTCTTGCTGGAATTAAAGTTTTTCTGGAAAAATTCAGCACTCTTTACGGTATTACAGATGCAAACGGCAGATACGAAATTCAGAATGTACCTCAGGGAATCCACACTTTAATTGCTGAAAAAAGAGAAGGTACACAAGTTGTTTTCAGAGCTCGTCAGGAAAATATTCCTGTAAGTGCTCCTGTAGGCAGTGAACAGGTTGTATTATCTTCTCAGGATTCAAAACAGATGATCAGCATGCAGGCTTCCCCATATTCTTTGAAACTCTTTGTTACTGATACTAATAACAACGCTTTATATCGTGCAAAAGTCACAATATGGGGTAATGAGTATTATACAGACGCTTCAGGATCTGTTTCTTTAAGCGATTTCCCAGGAATCGACACTGAAGCAGTTATTTCTTTGGTGGGTTATAAAACAATTACTGTTCCAGTAAGTTTTGGAGATAATTACAATTCGGAAATATTTGTAAAATTGCCTCAGAGTACAGAAAGTAATTCTGCTCCTATAGTTTCTATAACTTATAACCCCAATAGCTCAGCAATCTTTAAATTCAATGATGTTCTTTATATCAGACCAAATGAAAGAGTCGATTTATATGCTAAAGGCTTTGATGCAGATAACGACTATATCAGTTATGAATGGTCTGCCGTAGGCGGTGGTTTTTCTGGAAGTTATTCCGGCAATACCGTTAACTTTATAGCTTCTTCTACTGTTAATAGGGCTGTAGTTATACTTATCGGCAGAGATAGTAAAAATGGAATCGGCAAAGCGGAACTTGAATTGAACGTATATGGAGGTTCTGCTCCTATTGCTACAAGCACACCAGACCCATATTACCCACCTGCAACAAGTACAACAGATCCATATAATCCTCCTCCGGCAACTGATACGCCTATCATAGCAACTGATACAACACCTATAGCAACCGGCACAGCTCCTATTGCTACAGATACACCTCCTATTGCTACAGACACACCTCCTATAGCCACCGGCACTACACCTATAGCTACAGATACGCCTCCTATAGCAACCGGCACTACACCTATAGCTACAGATACGCCTCCTATAGCCACCGGCACTACACCTATAGCTACAGATACGCCTCCTATAGCAACCGGCACAGCTCCTATAGCTACAGATACACCTCCTATAGCTACAGGCACTACACCTATAGCTACGGATACACCTCCTATAGCTACAGGCACAACACCTATTGCTACATATACACCTGATATTGGTTCTGGAACACAAGATATCGGTTCTGGAACACAGAATATCGGTTCAGGTTCTCAAAGGATATAGGAACTTTTGTCTCTAAGCTTAAATAAAGCTAGAGACAAAATCTTTTCAAAAAAAAACCGCCAGTTTTTACTGGCGGTTTTTTTATCCCACTTTATTTTTCCATTACTTTAGAGAGGTATTCGCCCCAGGAAGTAGAAATCTTTCCGGCGATATCTTTATGGTTGCCAGACATTACAACGTCTTTCCCAAAGTTTTCATTTGCTTCCCAATAGTATGAAAGCATGGTGGCTTTGCCTTCTTCTATGGTTACTTTGTGGAAAATCTTATGCATCTTGTTTTTGAATCTTAATGCGCTTGTTGGGTCACCCATATACAGAGAGCGTTCCAACTTAATTTCGTAAGTTCCGGCAGGCAGTTCAAAAGTGCCGATATAACGAGAACAAATATTATTGGCAACTGTAGTTGTAGATGTTCCAGAGGTTCCTTTATTCTTTTTGGAATATTCGAAATAATTTGTTTTGCTTTGCATAGCAGGGCCACTAGAAACATATTCTGATAATTCTACAGAACCAATTTTTTCTTTGTCTTTGAAAATATCCAGATAACCAGGTCCGCGATCAGGGTATTCTTTTGACGCGCAGATGACTAATATGCCTTTGTGATTGGCTTTTGCTGAATTGATACGAACTATTTTGTCTTCTGAGACAGCATTTGCTTGGCTTCCTGCAGCATTGTTGCCGTTTTGGCTCTTGGTCATTTCAACAATCTGTTCATTGGTGAAACCCATTTCTTTGAGTTTTTGAATTTCATTTAAATCAACTGCATGAGCGGAACCAGCAGCAATGAGCATAGCCATAATAGAAAACATGAGTTTTTTATTCATTCTTTAACCTCTTTAAAAACATTTGTTAAATTATAGCATTAATGCTTATTAATTTCTATAGAGTAAGATTTCTCTGAAGATAATTTAGGTTATTTCTATTTTATCTTCTTTTTTAAAGGGGATAGACTAAGTCGTAGTCTACTCATTGTCATAAACGTAATTCTTTCAGGGCTAAAGCCCATACGCTATACTTTTTATGACAAATGTGTAGACTTCTCTTATCTCTCATTTCTTTTATCTTTAAAAACAAATCTTAAAAAAATATTTTACTTGTAGTAATTTTGGTCTATAATGTTATTAAGAAAATGTCTTAACAATGTTAAGGCAATAAATAATGATAAAAACTATATAAAATACTTGAGACAATAAAAGTGTTTTTATAGTTTTTGGTAGTTATTGTAGTTATTGTTATTAGAATGTTTGAAAAGTATATATTATTGTTAATAATCTAAATTTCCAGACTTCGAATAAACAATAAAAACAAAGAAGCCTAAGCTTCTAAAAACTAACTACAATAAAAACGAAATTCGTAAGAATTTCAAAATTGCTTGCAATTTTATAGATTGAGGAAAGAAACATGGCTGCACCTATAAATATAGTTCTAGGCGTTATCGGGTCAGATTGTCATTCTGTTGGGAACAAGATTCTTGAAGCGTTTTTTACAGAAAAGGGCTTCAAAGTTACCAATCTGGGGGTTATGGTTAGTCAGGAAGAATTTATTGCTGCAGCAATAGAAACCAATGCTAAGGCTATTTTAGTTTCTTCCCTTTATGGACACGGCGAAATAGACTGTGTTGGCCTTCGCGACAAATGCATTGAAAAAGGCTTAGACGATATTCTTTTATACGTTGGCGGCAATCTCGTTGTCGGAAAGACTCCATTTGAGGTCGTCGAATCTAAATTTTTGAAGATGGGCTACGACAGAGTTTTTGGCCCAGAATCTTCCTTGGATGAAGAAGCTGAAATGCTTTATAAAGACATTGAAGCCAAAAATAAAGTAAATTAAGCTTTGATTAAGAAAATATCTTTTATTTTAATAATATTAATAGTCGTATTTATATTGAAATATATAGATCCGAATTCTTTCACTTTAGGAATTGATAATACAAACCAAAACTGGCTTTATCTTATCGACTGGATTTCTTTAAGCTTCTTTATTCTTTTTCTTTATTTCTTTTTCACTTACAGCAAGTGGGAAGAAAAAACTAGAAAAGATAATATAAGTGCTATTATTGCTTACTGTTGTTTGAACGCTATTATTGCATTTAATTCTGCTGGTAGTTTTAATCAAAGAGGTCATGAAAATAATAAATATGAAAATTGTTGGAATAATATCAGGGTTATTCAATTGGCAATTGAAAAATATAACATGGATAGTAGTGTGATGATGACAACAGAATTAGACTTTAATAAGCTTATTGAAGGAGAATTCTTAAAGTCTATTCCTGAAGGAAGCGAGAAAATCTGTTGTTATAAGGTATTTCATGATTTATCAGAAGACGGTTTTGTTTATTGTGTCAAACATAAATATCCATTGATAAAAAAATTTATTAATGGTCGAGATTCATATACTATTTTAGATTTGGTAAAAAAATTAAAAGATACACCATCTTTATTTTCTGATGAAGAAAAAGAATTTATATTGGAAAGTAATAAAGAGCTTGAGAACCGGAAAAAAGAATTAGGAATAATAGAAATAGAAAACCAAACTAAATTGACTAATGATAAATTTATAGTTTTAGTGTTGAGTTTGCCATTAATTTTCTTGTTTTTCCCATCAATTGCTCTTAGGAATTAAATATTGCTTAAAACTTAATTCAAACATATCTCTTAAACAATAAAAAAAATAGAAAGATTGAAGAAAAATACATAATGGGTAATAATAAATACATATGCGTTGATATAGGCTCTACTTACACTAAAGGTGCAATTTTTAAGGAAATAGACAACTGTTTTGAAGTTGAAAAACGTGCTGTTTCGCCAACTACTGTTGAGCACCTTCCAAACGGCTTTTATAACGTGCTTTCACAACTTTTGCCAGATTGCGATGTTAAGAGCCTAAATGCAGAAAACTCTCCTTGCCCTGTATATTTTTCTTCATCAGCAAAGGGTGGGTTAAAAGTCGCTGTTATAGGACTTGTTCCAGAAATGTCTTTGAATATTGGCAGATTGGCGGCCTTTTCTGCTGGCGCCAAAATCTGTGCTTCCTACCCATTTCAGCTTAAAAAAAGGCATATTAAGCTCATTGAGGAACAGAACCCCGATATTCTTCTGCTTTGCGGCGGAACTGACGGCGGTAACGAAAAGTATGTTACTGAAAACTCTGAAGCTATTGCTGATTCTGGTTTTAAAGGAACTGTTGTCTATGCAGGTAACAACTATGTTGCCGATGATATAGCCGATATTTTAAGCGAAAAAGAGCATGTTATTGTAGAAAATGTTATGCCTGATTTCGGCAAACTCAATATAGAACCTGTTCGTAAAGCTATTAGAAACATCTTTTTGAATAAAATCGTTTCAGGAAAAGGCTTAAATAAAATTGTAGATGCTTTCAAGATTCAGCCTGTTCCTACACCATTAGCTGTTTACAATCTGGTTAAGGCTATAGGTTCTTCTTTAAACGAAGAATGGCAGAATATTGCTTTGATTGATATGGGCGGTGCTACTACAGATATTTATTCTAACGGCGAAGCTTATGACCCTGACTCTGGTAATGTTATGAAGGGTATTATCGAACCAAAACTTAAACGCACTGTTGAAGGCGATTTGGGTATGAGAGTAAGTGCTGAATCAGCTTATGAAACAGGCGAAGAATACATAAAGGCAGTCAGTGGGTATTCCGAAGAACAGATGAACGAATATAAGGCTTTTATAGAAAAAGTTCATGCAAATACCGATTATTTGCCGACTGAAGAAAAGGGAAAGGCTTTCGACCGATATTTGGCAAGTGCCTGTGTGTATCACTCTTTAATTCGCCACTGCGGAGTGATGGAAGAAGTCTACACCTGTAACGGCAGAGTTTTTGCCCAGACAGGTAAAGATTTGAGAAAAGTATCTAAGATTATCGGAACTGGCGGATATCTGGCCGCATTGGGCCGAGCAGACGAAAGTATCGTAATTCCTAATGCTCCCGTGGTTCCAGCCGAAAAAATACCGCTTCTTCCGACTAAGTTTGATTATTATTCTGACAGCAACTATATTTTGCCGCTTTTAGGCAATCTCGCCGAAAAATACCCCGATCTCTGTGCTAATACAGTAGTTTCTGTTCTCAAAAAGATTGGATAAGTATTACTTTTTTTGTTTATTATTTGAAAAACTTGTATTAATAGTATAAAGTGTATAACTAAAGGAGAAATGATATGAATGATAGTTATTATGCTTTTGCTTTCTTAGGTGTTTTTGCTGTAATTGTTGTTGCTGTTATAATAACGATTGTTATTAAACAAAAGAAAGAAAATGAAAGAAAACAAGAGATTGATGATTATTGTAAAAAGAATAACCTTATCTATTCAGAAAGTGCTAAGAATATCCCTTCTGGAGCGAAAAATTTTAAGCTTATCAATATAGAAGGCCGCAATTATTATGCAGAAATGTCTGGAGTGCAGGGAGACTATCATTTCTCTATTTTTGATTATATTTATGAAACAAATACAAGAAAGTCTCACCAGGAACATAGTTTCACAATATGTGTACTATCTTGCGATAATATTAAAATGCCGCAGTTTTTTGCGAGAGATGAAAACAGCATTATAGATACATTAGGTGAATTATTTGGTGGTCAGGATATAGACTATGATGAAGACCCGACTTTTTCAGATAAGTTTGTTCTTCAAGGTAAATCTGAACCTTTGGTAAGGGAATTTTTTAATAGCAAAGTAAGGGCTTCTTTTGTCAAAAACCATAAAGAAGCTTATCAGTATGAAGGAGATCAGGATTGTCTTATGATTTCTGTTCCAGAAAGATTATCTTTAAAGGAAAGACTTGTTCTTCTTGGCGATACTGTAAATATTTTTAACGATATCAGGACTTCTAAATAAAGCTGAGAGTTCCGCAAAATTGTTGAGCTATCTTATATCTATCTCTCTACAGTCTTTTCGCATTCATGACAGAGTAACACTTAGAGGGCTGTAACTGGCTTTTTTTCCATCTGATTTTTATCCAGTCTGGACTAAGAGTAAAACCGAATTTAGCTTCTGTATTATCCTTGGAAGTAATTTTGATGAAACGTGATAAACCTAGGTCTTTGAGCATAGAAGTTCTTTCATCAGCAATTCCCCAGCTTTTAAGAATATTCATTAATTCTGCTGAAACGCCATTCTCAAAGGCTTTGCTGATATGCTTTGAAGCTCTCTCTTTAAGTTCAACATCCAATGCAAAAGTATCACCAAAACTTCCATCAGGATATACATCGAATTGAAAGTCTATTCCTCTATAACTAAGTAGTATAATTTTCGATATTTGTTCCAGCATATGGTTGTCGTAATCTTTGAACCCAATTTTATCAAAAACAGCTTTGATTTTCATTGGTTCCTTAGATACATCAGAGGCTATATTATCATCTATATAACCACAAACTCTTAGGGGTGCGTTCTTTCGACCACGAAATATTCCGAAAAAAGAAAGAGGCCAGCCAGCAGGCATTTTTTTTAATACTTCCAGATAGAGTTTCCCTCTTTCTTCTTCGCCTATGATTTTACAAAATGGCTCAACAAGCTCAACAGATCTCCTAGGCTGGAAATGTATAGCAGCCTGGGTATTCTCTGGAGCGTCTGTATCAAGTTCAAAACCGAAAGAAATATTTTGATGCTTTTTACGCACTTCTGCATACCAGTCTAGTAATGTGCTGCAGTCACCTGCAACAGTTGATATTATTCTTGTTCCTGACTCAATGTCATTATACAGAATGGTTGCATCCAAAAAGGGTTTGCCAATCAACGGAAATTCAAGATAAATATTTGGAAAGGAAGGGCCTATTAAAAAGGGTGTTATTTTTTCAGAAAGTCGTAAAACATCTTCTCCAAACAATTTGGGACCTCTGCCTTCGGAGGCGGCAAATGAACAGAGAATGTCGAATAAATCTTTGTAATTTGGCTCAATCATTTTCTTTTATTTATCCCATCTGTCTGAAAGCTTTTAATGAAATTATAACTTAGCTTA
>JAFXRA010000374.1 GCA_017526725.1 Candidatus Rifleibacteriota bacterium | reverse complement strand
GCCGTAAATCTCTTCTTCAAGCTTTTTTCTGCCTTCATAATCATCAGGTGCAAGTCTGGCAGAACGCTTAGCGAATTCCTTGTCTAATCTTTCCTGATCAGCTGCTTCCTTTGAATCTTCTAAGAAATCAATACTATCTTCGTAATCATTAAACCCAATAGCTTCGCTTTCATGGTTGATAAAGCCATTTGCAATTACTGTAGCCTGAAGAAGAATATCTTCAGGGTCTATCTGATTATAATGATGTTTTGTAATTGCCGGATATAGATATTCAGGCAAATTCATGACTTTTGCCATTAATAAACCAGCTTCCTGATGGTTGTAACCAAAATATATGTTTTCAGCATCACAGGTTGTTATTTTTTTTGCTCTGGAAACATTATAGCAGCGTTCGGCTTCTGTTGGGTTGTAATAGGCCATAACCAGGGAACCTATATCATGCATAAGTGCAGCAGAACGCATCCTCCAGAAAATATGAGGATTTGTGCCATAAAGATTACCAAGCATACCAGCCAAAGTAGAAGCTCTGCGTAAATGGCAGAGTTTGTCTCTCTGATTTCTGAAAATAAATGTAAGAATAGAAAAAGCTTCTTCTATAAGAATCTGTCTTACGCCTTCAACACCAACAAAAGAAACTGCCCTAGCAAGATTATCAAAAGGATTGCTAATGGCCCTCTCCATAGAATTGCAAATTTTTAGAATTCTTTTGCTTATTTCACTATTTTTGTTTAATTCATCAACTATATTTTGAAAATCAAGAGAGTCATCCTGCAAAAACTTTAAGTATTCAAAGACAGGCGAATGCATTTCAGGAAAAGAAGAGATTTGTTTTACAGCAGCTTCAATACCCGGTTTATGCTTTAAACGCAAAAGAGCTGACTGTAAGCTTGGTAATACCGGAATCGGCGACATATCAAATTCAACTTGATTTGCATTATCAATTAAAACAATAAGCTTTTCAGGTTTATCTAGTTTTTGGAAGAACTCTTGGGTATCTGCTTTCAGTTTGCCAGGATACTGTAATTCCAATAAAACAATGGGGAACTTTTCCATTAAAGTCTGCAGCGAAGGTAAAACTTTATGACCTGCTACAATAGTATCTTTTATAATTACTTCAGGAAGTTTATTCTGATATAGCTTAAGCTGGAAAGGAAAAGTATTGTTGATATTTTCGGACATATAACTATTCCTTTCCTTCAATATGTTTATTCTAAATTAACAAATACGAGACACTTTTTTCAATCTTTTCTTCAATCATCAATTGCAAACATGCAAAGTTTGCTCAGCATTTCTTTTATTTAAGAGGCTAGAAATCAAAGCTAAGAGGCTCTAATTTTCCCTAAACTCTTATCTCTTACGCTATTACAGATAGACACTAAACCCATATTCTGGATTCGGATTATTATCAGTAATTAATTCAGGTACTACTTCTATTAAATCTCTCTGAAGAAGAAATGTCAAATCTTCTGAAAGGCCAATATCTATAACATTTTTACCGGCACCTGACATTTCAAGCAAGCGTTTATCATCACGATAATAGCCAAAAATTCCTAATGCAGCCTGAGCTCCGTCTCCTAGTGTAAATTCAGTATCGGAGGAAATCAGAGAAACAACCCTGGATACAAGATATCCTGCGCAATATGCATCATCTATGGCAAATTTTTCTTCTCTTCCTGCACAAACAAATAATATATCTTTCTCATGAGCAACAGCATAGTCATAAGCTTTTTTTACAACTGCTCCAGCATTCAGGAAACAACCTAAATAAACCTTTGCGGCAACAGTAACATCAGCTATAGCTCTAGTACCATTGCTTGAGGTAAAAATAATCGTTTTGCCCTGCAAGTCGGCTTTGAAATATTCGGCTGGACTATTGCCAAAATCAAAGCCTTCCGGGGGAAGCCCTTTTCTTTCACCGCACAACAGGGGGTGAACAGTCAACTGAGAAGCAATCTTATTCGTTTTCATTAGAGTAGTCGTAAGAATAAGCTTCTCAGGCTTTTTCGATAATATAACCGTAAGACTTGTAGTAGCTCGTATTACGTCTATTACGACACAGACTTTGCTGTCTATAGCCTGAACTTCAGACGGAGTGAAAGCTACATCAATCAGCATATTGTTCTCCCTTGAAAGAGCGGTAAGCTGGTTTAATATTATGAACTTTGAAATAGTCTTCTATGCGGCTGTAGTATTCCTGATTAGTTCTCTGATTAAGAATAAAGTCAAATGTGCCTACAGAACGGCAAACCTGAATGAAGTCGCTCAAGAAAGTGAATACTGCATTTGCATTAGCTTCTTTTGCAATTCTGTATGCATTTTGAGCATCAATAAGGTCTAATATATTGATTGCACCTCTTGAATAAGCATTTCTAACTGCTTCAAGGGCCTTTTCTGCATATTCAACTCTCTGTTTAGACATCTTTATTGAAATAAATGAAGTCTTTGCATTTTCTAATGCAACTCTTGTCTGCAATTCATGTTTCTGCATCAAATCATCACGTCTGGTTCTTAGAGCATCAAGCATCTTGTCGGCTTCTCTTAATGCGGCACCAGTCTGAGCACCGTCGAACAATGGGAAAGTAAGACTCAAAGCTACTGACCAGTCATTGTCATCTGGGAACTTGAACATTGAGCTTAACGGAAGATTAACATCTCTCATTCCAAGAGGTCCTAGTTGATTTAAACGAGAAAGAGGCAGATTCACATCACCAATATATGGTTTGAACTTGCCATCGCCAGCTTTTTCAAAAGTTCTATCAAAGTTAGCAGAGATATCAACAGTTGGTCTGAACTGTCTTCTTCTTCTGTGAGCTCTTCTCATTCTTGCTGTAGCTTCTAAGTTTTTGTTAACTGCTGCTATTTCAGGTGAAAAAGCAAATGAATCTTCAACTAAGAAATTACTGAAGCAGTCAAAGCTCTGAATATTATCAATATAGGGGGCAATTCTATCGTAATCGAAGAAGAAAATGTTAGAGAAAATATCTTCTTCCAAAGTATTGAAAGGTTCGTCTTGTCTGTTAGACAAAGCTTCATTCAATGCAAGCTCTGATTTTCTCTTTGTAGCATCTGCTTCTATAACTGCCTGTCTAGCAGTAGCCATCTGGATTTCCCATCTGTATACTTCAGCAGGAGCTGCAGTTCCAACGCTTTCACGCTGTTTGGCAAGTTCAAGATTAGCTCTGGTAACAGCTAAGTTGTCTTCCTGAATATTCTTTAAAGTCTTTGCTTTCAAAACATTCAAATAAGAAACAGCAGCTTTTTGAATAATATCTAACATCAAACCGCGTTCTTCATCTTTCTTAGCAGCTAAGAAGAACTTCTGAACGTCTATATTTGCCTTAGCATCTTCACTGACAATCAAATATCTAAGATTTGTTCCCAGATGAGTTGCATGTTCTGCAGGAGTAAAAATAGACTGAGCACGGTCATCGTCTATTTCAACCTGTCTGAAATATAAATTTCCTCTTGGAACAAGAGCAGCTCTAGCTTTATCTATAGCATGAATATTGGCTTCAATTTCCAGTCTTTTAGCTATTTTTGAAAGATTCTTTACAAGTGCGGTTTCAATAGCCTGAGTAATTGAAATCTTTCTGGCAACCTGTTCTTCTTCATTAACGATATCAGCAGTAGTCATAGCACTGAAATTCGGATAAATACCTACTTTACGGCAGGTTTCCATATTGATGGTCAAACGCTGATTATGAGAAAAAGCAGTTGGGAAAGTAGAAAGATCTTCTTTATATAAAACTCTTGAAAGATTATTCGCTAATCTTCTAGAGAGCTTTTCAGTATCAATTCCAGTAGCTATAGTGCATAAAACGCCACATTTCAAAGTTTCTTTACCAAACATAGCCATTGTAGGTATTTTAAGTTCGTTGATACGAGCTATTAACATACACTGATGGTCATCTGGCAAATCAGGCAATGGAGCAACATAAACTGCTTCAGCATCCTTTAAATTGTTTGCTATTTCACCAGCTTTAATATTTGATGGCAATATTTTTAAATCAACGCCCGCTTTCTGAGTTTGAATTTTTAAGCTGTCAGCCAATTGTGGAATACCTTTTAGCATATAAGGGCTTATCAAAAGATGTAACTTTTTAAAAGTTTTTATTTCCTGATATTTATCTATATGCTGACCTATATCGAGGTTCATATCTATATATGAAAGATTCTTAACTCCGCTTATTCCATTTTTCTGTCTTATTTTCTGCATGGAGGCATTATAAATGTGAGCAGCTATAACAGGTTTCGGATACTTATCAAAAGTTGCAGCTATATGAGAAGCTACAGGACCTATAGCAAGTATTGCGTCAACATTGTTATTACCTATAAGCTGGTTAAAACCATCTTTAATTTTGCCAACATCAAATTTACCAGCTACCCTGGCTTCATTTGGGAAAACAACTTTATCGTTAGCAAGAAGAGTATTTGGTAATTCTTCTTCTATATCACGCACAAAATTCAAAGTGTTATCTGATGGACCATCGAATACAATTCCCACTC
>JAFXRA010000373.1 GCA_017526725.1 Candidatus Rifleibacteriota bacterium | reverse complement strand
TTTATGAATACAATCTAGGAAGAGCAAACTTAGAAAAAGCCATGGGGAAATAATAGGGAGAAGGGATAATGGAGAAGAGAATTGATAATTGAGATTTGAGTTTTGAGTTTTGAGAAATCTTGTCTCAGGTCTCTACATAATAAAATATTGAATATAATTTCCATCAAGTTTATAATAATATTACAAAAATTTTTCAAAAGGAGAAGAGAAAGATATGAAACTTATCGGGAATCTTAAGAAACAGGTCGAAGCAACTAACAGCAAAGAAGAAGCAAAAGAACTCATTGAAAATGCAGGTATGCAGCTCACAGACGATGAATTAGACAATGTAACTGGTGGGAATGGTGGAACTAATCCATATGATGAATTAGGTTACTGTCAATGCTCTAACGGTAAACCAGGGCCTATTGGTCAAATATGTCCTGTTTGCCATCAAGCCTATGTAGGATGAAATATTGAGATATCTAATAAGATATCCTATATGAAGTAGAATAAAATAACAAACGAGTCGCCACTCTATACGAGATTAGATGACTCGTTTTTTTATGCCTGATAATATATATTTATAAAAGTTATTGAATAAGTAATTAGCTACGTTTATAATAACTCTGTGAGAGTAGAAAAATGGAGAGCACAAAATGAAACTTGTTGGCAATTTACATAAACAGGTTGAAGGAACCAAAAACAAAGAAGAAGCTAAAGAAGTCATCGAAAACGCAGGTATGCTACTTACTGATGATGAGTTAGACGATGTAACAGGTGGTTTTTATAACACTCCCTTTACAAAAGGAACCTGTCATGAGTGCAATAAGCAATTGGTAAATGGGGTTTGCCAAAATCCAAATTGCTCTCAATGCGTTAATGTGTTTCCGTCTAGATGAAAAATCTGTTCTTTTTAGCAATACTCTTCATATTATTAGTCGCTGTAGCTCTGGTTGGCTACGGCTCATTTCTTAATTACAAAGACGAAAAACACATTTCGAATCAATTAGAAAAAAGAAGCCTTCAAATAAAAGGTTACCCTGTAAAAAAACGTATGCTTCATTTGGAATTTGAACAGGAAGCAGTTCGTTTATACAGTGAAAATATGATTGATGCAGTATCTTTGATTGACGGCAGAATTACTCAGTTATTAGTTAAAAAGAATAGTTCCGTAAAAAAAGGTGATGTTCTTTTCAGAATAGAAAACGAGCAGATTCCATTGCAAATTCAGCAGGCAAATAGCCAAATAAGAAGAATAAAAGCTTCTGTTGCCCAGGCTGCAAATAATTTTCAGCGCCAGGAACGCTTGATGGCAAAGAATGCAACTTCCAAGGAAAAATTTGAGGAAGCGGAAGCACAGTATAATGCAGCAAAAGAAGAGTTAATCGAAGCAGAAACCCAGTTGAAAATTTATTCCTTACAGCAGGAAAAACAGGAAGTTAAATCTCCATTAGACGGAAACGTACTTTTTATATATCATCGAGAAGGCTCATATGTTCAGCCAGGAACTCCATTAGCACTTGTCGGCGATTTTGACAAACTGTTATTTTCTATGCCTCTTGAGAATGAAAGCACTCAAAATCTTTCATTAGGCGAGCTGGTTAGTATGAAATTCACGGAAAACTCTTTTCCCAAAGCTTATGATACAGAATATTCTGCTGGCAACAAAGGCAAATCTGAAGTTTTCAAGGCTAAACTCATAGAAATTACTCCTGGTATCGATAAACCAGCAGAAATACGCCGATCAATCTGGGAAATAGACAACCAATCTCATTTGCTGGAACCTTTAACATACAACAAAGTTTTAATAAAGACTGATAAATCATACGAAGGGCTTTGTATACCTATTTCATGCTTAGCAGATTCTTCTTACTCTTCTGCTTTTGTATGGAATTCAGAAAAAAACACCATAGAAAAACATGACATAAAGACAGGTTCTGTTGATGGAACCTACATCGAAGTTTTTTCAGGGCTTAAAGAAGGCGAAATTGTTGTTGAAGACGAATACAGTGATGTAAAAGATGGGGTTAAAATTGAAGTGGTGCTCAAAGAATAAGGAATAACATGGAAGACAAGCAGACAAATAGCGATATTCTTTCAAAATACACAAAGAATAAAAACGAATTGTTCAGTAAAGAAGCATTAAACAAGATGCGCTCACCTGAAAAGCTCGATACTGTTCTTCCAATAACTGACCCCATAAGCTGGTTGGGGCTGATAGCCATTGAAGTTATGATTTTTTCCATAATTCTCTGGTCTATTTTCGGCTCTTTCACCGTAAAAGTCGATGGAATGGGTCTTATAATCGACTCAAAGGGCATTGTGAACATAACTTCAGCCTATGGCGGAAAGCTTGATAAATTATACATCTACCCCGGTAAAACCATAAAATCAGGTGAGCCTATTGCTCATGTGGTTCAGGCTCAGGAAAATGCATCTACCCGTATGGCAAAATACGGCACAGAATTATCTCAAAATGACCGCGAAGTTTTAAACAGGGTTCATGAATACGATATGCATCGCCATCAGGAAAATGTTGCCGAGTTTGTCTATTCTGATTATGACGGCATCGTAAACGAAGTTCTTGTAGACGAAGGAACCACTCTGAGCAGTAGTATGCCGATTTGTTCTGTAAGGCTTGTCGGTAATTCAAAAGATTTAAAAGGCGTTATTTATGTCCCTGTGGAAAAGGGCAAGCGAATCAAACCAGGTATGACAATTCAGCTTGCGCCAAACGGCGTTGAT